>JAHFDU010000009.1:1704-24000 GCA_023248835.1 Myxococcales bacterium
TGACTGGGCGCCAGCTTTTCGCGCAGTCGGATCCCAATCTGATTGAACGTGTACGCACGCCCAAAGTAGAACCGACTTCGACTTTTACGGCGCGGGTGCCGGCGCCACTCGAAGCGATTTTGGTCAAAGCGCTGTCGGCTGATCGCAACGATCGCTTTGCCGACTGCGATGAGTTTCGCCAGACGCTGGCCGGCTTTTTGGCCGAAACTGCGCCCACCGTCGACCACAGTCGCATCGCAGGTTTCTTACAGGATTTATTCGACGAAGACATGGCTGCCGAGCGTGCCGCGCAGAAACAGCTGCTCGAAACCGCCGCCACCGCCCGCTCCGCGGCGCAGGACAGCTCGCAGCCCGAAACCCGGCCCGATCGGCCGATGCAAAACACCCCGACCGGATTGTCGGGCACCTACATCGACGGCAAGTATTTGGTCAAGCGGCTGCTCGGCGAGGGCGGCATGGGTTTGGTGTACGAAGCCGAGCACGTCGAGCTCGGTCGCAAGGTCGCGATCAAAGTGCTGCACGCCGCGTACACCCGCAATCCCGAAGTGGTGTCGCGTTTTCGCTCGGAGGCGCGCGCCGCCACTCGCATTGGCCATCCCCATATTGTTGACGTGTTTGATTCTGGATCGACGGTCGATGGCGCGATCTATTTTGTGATGGAGCGGCTCGAGGGCGAAGATCTCGGCGCACTGCTCCGCGAAGAGGGGCCGCTGCCAATCGCGCGCGCGTTGCACATCACCGAACAGCTGTGCGATGCGCTGCAAGCGGCGCATCTGGCGAACATCATCCACCGCGACATGAAGCCGGAAAACGTCTTTCTCATCGACCGCGACGGCGAGCGCGATTTTGTCAAAGTGCTCGATTTTGGCATCGCCAAGTCGCTCGACAGCATTCAGGAGACGCGGCTGACCAGTCCTGGGCTGGCGATGGGCACGCCCGAATATATGGCGCCGGAGCAGGCGGCGGGCAATGTCGCGGATGCCCGGGTCGACGTCTATGCCGTCGGTGCGATCCTGTACGAAATGTTGTCGGGTCATCCGCCGCATGAGGGCGAGTCGGTGATGGAGGTGCTCACCCGCAAGGCCACCGAAACGCCGCTGTCGCTGTCGACGCTGCGTCCCGACGTTCCAGTCGAGCTCGATCGTCTACTCGAACGCGTGCTGGCCAAAAGTCCGGAGGAGCGGCCGCAGTCGATGGCAGCGCTCAATCAGGAAATTGGGGCACTTGATCTTTTCAGCCTTCGTCGAAAACGAGTCAAGAAAAGGACGCATTCGGTTTTCCAGATGCTGCAAATGGCCGGCGGGGCAGCGGCGATCGCCGCGAGCGCCTATTGGGTGTCGGGGTTTCTCGTCGACGCACCTAAAATTGCCAAGACTGCAATACTGAAACCGGAAGCGCCGAAGGTCGAAACCACCACGTTGGCAGTGTCGACGCGAACCACTGTGCCCGCGCATCCGGCTTTGGCGTCGACGAGCCCGCCGCCGACCAAAGTCTCGGCGCCGGCGCCCACGACGGCAGTGCACGTTATCCCGGTCCACCATACCGCGACGCATTCACTGCCGCGGCAGCTGACCGCGGCGCTGCAGTCTTTCGCCGCCGGCGACGCCGCTTTGCGCAGTGGGCATTACATCGAGGCGGAAACGGCCTATCGGCGAGCGCAGTCACTTGGCGGCGACCCGGGGCGGACCGCTTCGGCACTCGCCGACGTTGCTTTTCGACAGGGACGCTATCCCGACGCTGCTGCTGAAGCTGTGCGCGCGGTCAAACATGGCGCTGGAGTCGAGGCTCGGATGACGCTCGGCAACAGCTATTTCAAGCTCAAACAGTACGACGATGCGGCGGCCGCGTACCAAACCGTGTTGCGATTGAGCCCCCATCATGCAGAGGCCGCCGCCGATTTACAGGCGGTCGAAGAGCGACGACAAAAAAAATAGCAACGTGATATAGGGCAGCCATGGGTTTGATGGATTTGTTGTCTTCCGAAGGGCGCAGCAAGCGATCGCTGCAAAAACACGTCGCCCGCGCCAAGAACAAAGACTCCCAGAGCGTCGATCGCTTCGCCTCGCTCGAGGCGCTGCGCGACGACGGCTCGCTCGAAGCAGTGGCCGGTTTGCTCGGGCGCTTTACCATCCGCTACGACAAGTCGATTGAAGACGAGCAGGAAAAAGAGTGGGTACACAGCGAGCTGTGTAAGTTCGGCGCCAAGATTCTGCCCGAAGTCGAGCGACATCTTCGCTCGGCAGCGTCGATCTCCTGGGGCCTCAAAGTGCTGCACGATGTCGCCAAGTCCGACGAGGCGTGGCCGATTCTCGAGCGCCTGTGCGAACAAAACGACAATACGTACGTACGCGACCCGTCGAAAAAAATTCAGCTGGTGCACCACTTGGGCGATCTGGAAGACCAACGCGCTGCCCGCGCCCTGGTGCCCTATCTTGACGACGTCGACGAGGGAGTGCGTTTCACCGTGGTCGAAGGGCTGATTCGCCACAAGCACAAAGAGAGCTCGCGCGAGCCGCTGTTGCGACTATTGGCCAGCGAAAAAGAGGAGTCGCGCCGAATCAAGAAAGCGATCGTCGAAGGCTTTGCTGATCTCGGCTGGGAAGCCGACCTCACCGTCGAGAAATGGGTCACCGATCTAATGCCCGGCGCCAAGCTCGACAATCACCAGCGCATCAAACGAAAGTAAGCGTCAACGCACCGTGGCAAAAATCTCGGCGCGCGCCCCGCCCGAGGTTTCGAGCTTGCCAACAGCGACACGTTTTCCGAGCGCAGTCGGCACCGTGGCCGAGAATTCCTGCTCGCTGTCTTGGTTGCCGGCATGGCCCCATTGGTGGAGCGAGTAGGTCAGCTTCGGCGCATCGGGCGCGGCTAGATCAAGGTTGAAATCCAGATCCCAGACGACCGAATTCTGCCGTACCTTGACCCTCGAGTGTTTGTCGACATTGAGCGGAATCGACACGCTCAAATTGCGGGCGCCGGACGGCTCTTTGTCGACGATTTCGAAATCGAGGCTGAACCCTGAGCGATGCTCCGCCGCCTGTGCCCACCCGCCGATTGCAACCACGTTCGCAGCCACTATGAGTAATCTTTTCATGTTGCCTCCTTGGGTCGAGAGCTTCAGCAAGTTGGATGCCAAAGCTCGCGTCGAGGAGAACCGTCGGTTGGTTCGGCGTCGCGATGAAATTGTGTCGCAGCGGCCGGCTGGATCTGCGCCAATCTGTCTTTCTCCTGTTCTTGACTTTGTATTACCACCTGTGGTAATAGTATCAAAGTGACATGGGGAAAACTCGACGTGGCGGTTACCTATTCATCACCTACAAGGGAGACCACGATCCACGTCACGTTCACATTTTTCGCGACGGCGAGGAAATCGCCAAGTGGAACCTCGAAGAGTGGGTTCTGATGGCAGGTTCCATCAACAAGAGAATTCTGAAGCTCCTCCAGGAGCTGGTTTTAGAAGGAGCGTTATGAAGATCGAGCAGGTCACCATCAACAACAAGAAAAGGGCGCTTCAGATTGAGACGCGGAAGGGGAGTTTTGGCCTGCCTTTTTCAAGGCTGCCGCTGAAACCGACCGCCAAAAATCGGATAAGAACGGTCTTTGTCGATGCCGAACTTGCTCACCGGGGCGTGACCTACGTCTTAGAGTCTGGAAAAGAGGATTCAGTCCACCTTGACGCGTTCTTGGACTACAACCGAGATCCGGAATTCATGAGGGACATGACGCTGCATGAGCTCACCGTAAAAGCGGTCAAGCTCACGGAGGAGTCGGGATTGAGCAAGCACGAATTGACCCGCCGCTTGAGAACATCGCCTAGTCAATTATACCGCCTTCTTGACACCGCGAATTATCGCAAGTCAGTCGACGAGATGCTTCGGCTGCTCGCAGTCCTGGGCTACCGCCTCGATGTGAGGTTGGTCAAAGAATCAACTCACGCCGCGGTTCACTGAACTACTGCAAAGCATGGCGAAATGCCCTTCGCCGGTAGGTGACGTTGCGCACATGGGCTGGACACTTGTTCTTGTTGCGCGCTTCCACCTGTGGTACCTCCGCAGCAGCTGATGAATAGGGGCAACCAAATGAAACGACTCGTTCTGCTTTTCTGTGCTGTCGGCTGTGGCAATGGCGGGGCCGACCTCAATCCGCTGACCGTGAGTACATTGCCGCCGGGAGATGCGGTGGGGTCGAGTGCCAGCGGCGTATATGACACGACCCTGGTGGTCACCGGCTGCGAAGGCGCCTGTGTGGCGAATTTTGGCGGGCTGGCGTGGCCGATCTGTGCGGCAGGCAAGCAAACGGCTGAAACCTTCACCACGGTTCAGACCAACGGCACCGTGCGTCTGGAAGCGCAAAACAACGCGCTCGTGGTCACTACGTTTCGCGGCGGTATCACCAAGAGCGGGACTTTCGACGTCGGCGGCTTTGGCGGCACTGCGCAGTCGACCCAAGTCAGCGCGCGTGCCCAGGGATCGTTCGCCGGCTCAAGGGTGGTCGCGACCGCTCGCGCCCGCACCGTATCTCCTGGGATCGACTGTATCGAGACCTACTCGGTCACCGGCAATCGGCGCTAAAGGCTCCTCCAACCAACCAACTCCTAGACTCCTAAAGGCTTGATCTTAGGTCGATCCTGTGCGACATCGGCTGGATGCCTTGGCCAGCCAGACCGGGATCAGAGGGGCCTTTGTTGCTCGATGGAGCGATGGGGACCGAGCTTATCCGCCGCGGGCTGAGGCTCGACCAGGAGTGCGCCGAGAGTTGGAACCTTAGCCGGCCGGCCGAGGTTCAATCGGTTCACGCAGCCTACGCCGCGGCTGGCGCTGAGGTGGCCACCACCAACACTTTCGGCGCTACCGCACCGCGACTTGCGCGCTTTGGACTGCTCTCTAGTCAGGGCGAAATTATCCGGGCCGCGGTCGAGCTGGCGAAGCAGGGCGCTGCGGGCAGGGTGATCTGGGGCTCTCTCGGGCCGACCGGCGAGACGTTGCCGCTGGCGGGCGCCGATCTCGCTGCGGTGGAAAAGGCCTTTGCTGTCGCAGCCGGGCATCTGGCTTCAGCCGGCGTCAGCGCGATCCACCTCGAGACCATGTTCCATCCGCTCGAATTGCAGGCTGCCATCCAAGGAGCGCGCCGGGCCAATTTGCCGGTGTATGCGTCGATCGCCTTGATGCCAGGCGCCTCTGGGCTTGAGACCCCGCACGGCGTGCCGGTGGCGCGGATGTTGCGCGCGCTGGCAGAAGGCAGCGTCGATGCGGTCGGCGTCAATTGCGCCATCGAAGCTGAACGTATGTTGCCGGCAGTTGAGCTTCTGCGTAGACAGTTTGATTTGCCGATCATCGCCCAGCCGCAGGCCAAGATTTCGCCCAAATGCGCCACTTTTGAATCGAATGAGTCGCCCGCAAGTTTTGCGCGCGACGCTTCAGCGCTAGCGGCGGCCGGGGCCTGGGCGGTGGGTGGCTGCTGCGGCACCCGTCCTGAACATATCGCCGCCCTGCACCAGGCGCTGCATGCTCGACCCCAAGGAGTCCATCCATGAATTTGCTGCTGTTTCACGTGGCTCATGCTGCCCAGCTTTTATTGCTGGCGCTGTTTGGCCACGCCCCGGTCCGAATTGATCGCGGCCTGGCAACGCGTTTTGGCGACCCGGGCGACACTCTCGCCGGCGGAAGACTCGCGTGCACCGGTCAGAAGATCGGCCCCACCGACCTGGTCTGCGCTCATCGTACACTTCCCTGCGGAACGGTGTTGGTGGTGGAGAATTTGCGCAACCGCAATCTGGCGCTCTGTCAGGTCGCCGATCGCGGTCCGTTCGGAGCGCTCTTACCAAGTGGCGAGTGGGCGATCAAGCGGACCGCCAACGATCCAGGGCAGTGGCGCGGCATCGTCGACCTTGGCCCCGCCGTCGCCAACGCGCTCGATTTCAACGGCCGCGAAAAAGTGCGGCTCTATTACGAACGTCCGAAGAGGCGAAAACGCTAGGCCCAATGCGGTTCACTTGACACCGTGCATGCTGAGCGGAGCGCGAAGCGCGGAGTCCTTCGACGGGCTCAGGATGAGCGGCCATAAGTCCCCCCGATTATGCTGAGCGCAGTCGAAGCACAAGCTAGAGGACGCACGGTTTTAGGCGGGCTTTACTGGCCCCGCCGCGATGATCTCGTCGGCCATCCGATTGGCGATTATTTCGGGCGGCAGCTTCTCTTTTTTTGACCGTTCGATAATTCCCAAGATGGTGTCGTAGATGCGATCGGTTTTCTGCAGCGCCCGCTCTTTGTTGTAACCTGAGTACTCTTCGGCAACATGAATCAGGCCGCCGGCATTGATGGCGTAGTCGGGCGCGTAAAAGATTCCCCGAGCCTGCAGTGCGCGGCCGACGGCGGGGGTGGCGAGCTGGTTGTTGGCGGCGCCGGCGATCGCCTTGCAGCGCAATTTGCCGACCAGATCTTCGGTGATGGCACCGCCAAGCGCGCACGGCGCCACGATGTCGCAATCGATCTGCAAGATCTCCTCGGGCGCCACCGCCTGGGCGGAGAGCTCGCGAGCAATTTCTGCGCGCTGTGACGGCAGCACATCGGTGATGGTCAAGCGGGCGCCGGCCTGATGAAGCTCACGCGCCAAGTAGGTACCGACATGGCCGACGCCCTGGAGGGCGACGTGAAGGCCGCGCAGATCGCTCTTGCCGAAGAGCGAGTGGGCGATCGCTTCGATGCCGCGCCTGACGCCGATGGCGGTGAACGGCGAAGGGTCGCCGGCGCCGCCTTTTTGCGGGGAGGTGCCGAGCACATGACGGGTGGTGGCTCGGATCGCGTCCATGTCGGTGGCGCTGGTACCGGAATCTTCGGTGGTGATGTAACGGCCTCCCAAGCGATCAACAAAACGTCCGAACGCCATGAACAGCTGGCTGCGATCGCCGGAAAGCAAAGTCTGCGGCGCCAAGACGACGGCTTTGCCGCCACCGTGGGGCAGTCGCGCCAACGCTGCTTTATAGGTCATCGCTTGACCGAGCCGGGTCACGTCTTCGATGGCGTCGGTCTCGGTGGCATAGCCGCGCAGACGGCAGCCGCCGATGGCTGGACCGAGGCGGGTCGAATGCACCGCCGCGATCGCGCGCAGACCTGTCTCTTGGTCATGACCAAACACCAATTCGCCAAATCCAAGTCGTGACAGCGCCCCAAAAATCTCCACACGATCCTCCGTAGACGACGCCTTTTACTTGCACATAAACAAAATTGCACGGAAAAAATAGACCCAATGATCCTAGAACAGATTGCCCGCGCCGCAATCGCCGAGATGAACGGCGAAAAACGGGTGCGCGCAGCGCTGCAGCAGGAAAAATACGAGGCGATTTGGGCGGTCGGCAAAGCGGGGGTGGCGATGGCGCGGGGTGCGGCCCACTTGCAAGCGCGGCGCCGGCTGATCATTACCAAAGAGGGGTGTGGCGGTGGCTCGCCCGTCGGCTTTGAAGTGCTCGAAGCCGCCCACCCGATTCCCGATCAGCGCGGCGTCGATGCATCCAGTCGACTGCTCGCCGAAGCCGCCGATCTCGCGGGCGATGCGCGCGCATTGTTGCTGCTCTCAGGCGGCGCTTCGGCGCTGCTCGCGGTGCCGCTTAAACCGATTACGCTGGCGATGGTGCAGGCCGCGACGCGAGTGCTTTTGCACGGTGGCGCACCGATCGGCGACATCAACACCGTGCGGCGCCATCTTGGCGCAGCGCTCGGCGGGCGTCTGGCCGCGGCGACGCCGGCGCGGCTCGACGTACTGGCGATTTCCGATGTGCTCGACGACGATCTGAGCGCGATCGGGTCGGGCCCGGCGGCGGCGGATCCAACTACGCTCGCCCAGGCGATCGAAATCGCCCAGCGCTATCGACTTCCGGGGGAAGTTGTCGAGGCCTTGCGGCTGCTGCCAGAAACCGCCAAACCCGGCGATGCAATTTTTGCTCGCGTGCAGACACAGCTGGTGGCCAGTCCGCGCCAGTTTCTCGACGCTGCAGTGGCGCAAGCGCGCGCGCGCGGCTTCCAGCCGAGATGCCACAACAACTTGATCTCTGGAGCGGTTGAAACATTTGCAGACGAGCTCGCCACCCTTGCGCCAAGCCTTGGTAACGGAGAAGTGCTGGTCGCCGCTGGGGAGCCCACTGTCAAAGTCACTGGCAACGGACGCGGTGGTCGCGCAAGTCATCTTGCGTTATTGGTCGCTGAGAAATGTTCGCGCATCGGCGGCGAATTTGCTTTCGTCGCTTGTGCTTCCGACGGCAGCGACGGCAATACTCCGGCCGCCGGCGCTTTCGTCGACAGCAGTACTTGGGCGGAGAGCCAAAAGCGTGGGCTTGATCCCGGCCGCGCAGTTGCGCAGTTCGATTCCTATTCCGTCCTGTCCGCGCTCGACCGATCGATCGTTACCGGTCCAACCGGCACCAACGTGACCGATTTATTCTTGGTATCACATGTTTAGATATGGAAAACTAAGCCAGCCTGGTACTGCTGAGAGGCGGGGGCGATTGCAAGCCATCGAAGTTCGCAGCGGCGAGGGTCAAATAGTCGCGCGTCGTGGCGGCAAGTTTTCGCTCGAGATCGCCATCTTTGAACCAGCAGATCGCCTTGGCGGTATCGAGCGCGCTCAGTTGATTTCCATACAGCGCCTGCGCCGCGAAAATTCCTTCGGTGAGGGTGAGTCCTGAGCGCAGCAAAGCTTCGATGTCGAGGTAGTCTTTGACCTCAATCCGATCGTGAATCACCTTCAGCTTGGTCGCTAGCAGATCGAAGCGCGACGCGATCAATAACTTATCGCCACACAGGGCCGGCTCTCCAACCCGGCCGAATTTTATCCTCGCGAAAAACGACAGCTTCACTTCGGATCCGGCGAGGGGGCAACTCAAGACCAGCGTATCGACCGTTTTCTGAAACACGGTTCCACTGTCAAGCAGTGGTAGCGCTTGTCGAAGCTGTCGATCGTCGAGATCTTCGCTCGAGAAAAAGTCGAAATCGATCGACTGACGATGTCCCAAGTGGAGCGCGATCGCGGTGCCACCGTAGAGCACCCAAGTGCGCGGCACCGCCTGCGCGTACTCAGCCCAGAACGCTTGCTGCGAGGCGGGCAGCATCTCTAGGTGAGCTTTCACCGGCTGCAGCTGCCAAAAACTCGCCGTGGCATCGGCTCCGCGGGCAGTCCGAATTGGAGGCGCCAGAACCGCCAGGATCTCTCATCGAGCGCGCCAGGAGGGGCTGAGATCAGCGCTTGCCGGAAAGCGTCTTTTCCCCAATAAGCGCAGGCGGCGGCGAAATCAGGCGCAGTGCCAAAGCGCATGATCTGGCACTGCAGCAAGGCAATCTCTCGCAAGGTCTCTTCCGGCGTTTTCCACCAAACGTAGCGCTTCGCCAACTCGATTGGAGATGGCCCCCCCGCAATCTGGTTCGCCGGCATCATCGTAAGCGAATTATAGCACAGCTACCACACGCTTAAGCCTTGCTCTGAGCGCCGAAAAGCGGTACCCATAAATCTCAATCATTGAATCATTCGGGGCGTGGCGCAGCCTGGTAGCGCGTTCGGTTCGGGACCGAAAGGTCGGAGGTTCAAATCCTCTCGCCCCGACCATGTACCAACTGAATGCGAGTCGAGGGTGACGTGTCGCTGAGCATCCTGGTGGTCGACGACGATCCTACGGTGTGCCACTTTCTTACCGATTTTCTGGTTGCTGAAAACTATCGCGTTGAGACTCTGTCCGACCCCAGCCTGGCGGTCGAGCGGGTACGCGAAGGCAAGTACCACATCTGCATTGTGGACTTGATGATCCCGGAACTTTCGGGCGTCGATCTGATCAAGAACATTCGCACCGAAGACAGCGATGTTGCTCTCGTGGTTTTGACCGCGTATCCGTCGCTCGAGACCGCCAGCGCGGTGATGCCGCACGAAGTATCCGCCTACGTGCGCAAGCCGTTTGACAATGATGAGTTTCGCGCCCTTCTGCGCAACATCGCCGACAAGAAAGGCCTGCTCTTGCGGCGCGAAGACGAATTGCAGAGTGCGATTGGTCAGACCATTCGTGAGCTGCGCAAGGATCGTGGACTTACGCTAAAGCAGATGGCGCGCCGCACCGATCTTTCGGTGTCGCTGTTGTCGCAGATCGAGCGCGCCGAGTCCTCCGCGTCGGTGGAAACCCTGTTTCGCGTTGCCACCGCGCTCGACGTGCGTCTGACCCATCTGTTCGGCGGCTTCTAAATGCCTTCACCGCCGCCTGAGCAGCAGAGCGTCTAGACGTGCCAGCAATTCGTTCTCACCAAACGCACGATCGACTTCGGCGAGTATTTGGCGAATGCGAATGCAATAGTTCAGCGTTGGCGGAGCGGCTTGGCACGCTTGGCACGGCGCAGAGCTCTGGCCAATCGATTGTGGGCGCGAAGATCGGCCTCGCGATCAGCCGCGGTGGGCAAGTTGGGACGTAGCGCATGCGCCTGTAGGCGAAGTTCATCAGCGATGCGCCTGCGGACGCAGCCGATCGCGTGCGCTTATGCGCGATCCAGAACGCCTGTTTGCTCTCTTCAATGAGCGCCCAGTCTCGGCCAACGAAACTGCGAAGATGGTCGGCTCGCGTCTTCACCCGACCGCCCTCGAAGAAGCGTCCGCTTCGGCTCGCAGGTTGGCCATTGCATGAGCGTAATCTTTGGCCTCGAAAATTGCGCTACCAGCGACCAGAATATTGGCGCCGGCGTCGACCACCGCACGGGCGTTGTCGGCCTTGATGCCGCCGTCCACTTCGATCGGCACGGTCCTGTGTTGCGCGTCGATCTCCTCGCGCAGCGCCTTGATCTTGTGCAGCGTCGCGGGAATAAACGACTGTCCACCGAAGCCTGGGTTGACCGACATCAGCAGTACTTGATCGACATCGCCGAGTATGTCGCGGACGCTTTCGATGGGGGTTGCCGGATTGAGCGTCACCGAAGCGCGTTTGCCGAGATGGTGGATCTGCTGAATGGCGCGATGCAAGTGGCGGCAGGCTTCGACGTGTACGCCGATGGTGTCGGCGCCGGCGCTGGCGAACTCTTGTAAGTAGCGCTCCGGCTCCTCGATCATGAGGTGGACATCAAGCGGCAATTTCGTTGCCTGGCGTATTGCGGCGACGACGCGCGAGCCGATGGTAATGTTAGGAACGAAGCGACCATCCATCACGTCGACATGAATTAAATCGGCACCGGCTGCGGTCACCGCCTGCACCTCCGCCGCCAGCCGACCGAAATCAGCAGACAGTATCGACGGCGCGATCTGGATCTTCATGTTGTCATTCTACCTTTTCGCAGCGCTGACGCCAAAGGGTACGCAACGCCGCCTCGAGATCACGCGCAAAACGCGGCGCGTCGCACAGCGGCGAGGCGAGCATGCATTGCCGCAGCGTACTGCGTAGCCGCGAGAGCGCGGCAATGTCGTTTCCGAGTGCCAGCGCGCGCGCTTGATACGCCGCTTTGCTGTCGACGACAAATTCGGGAAGACCAATATTTTGCAAGTGAGAGATCGAATGCCTACTGCAAAAGCGATCGCCGCCGAGCGTCAACACCGGCACGCCCATCAGCAGGGCTTCGCAGGTGGTGAGTCCTCCGCCGTAGGGAAACGGATCGAGCGCGACATCAACTTCGTTGTAGGTGGTGAGCAGTTCACGGTGCGGCGAACCGGGACGCAGATCGAGCATTGCCGGAGCGACTGCACGGCGAGCAAACTCATCGAGCAAGAAGTCTCGCACTTCGTCCTGGTTTAACTCCGGTGTCTTGAGCAGCAATGTGCTCGACGGTGAAGCGCAAAGAATCGCCGCCCACAGGTCGAGCACCTGGGCATTGAGTTTGGACAGATTGTTGAAACAGCCAAAGGTGAGGTGGCCTTTGGACAGCGCTGGTAGAGGCGCAATTTCTGGCATGGTGGCAGGCGGCTCATAGCAAAGATAACCGTGCGGCAAACGAATGACGCTTTCGACAAATTCGTGTTCACAGCCGATCGGCGTTTCGTTCCCGTCGCTCAGCACCGCGTCGATTGCTGACAGTCCCGTCGAGAACGCGTAACCGAGCCAGCTGATTTGCAGCGGCGCTGGTTTGCGCGCAAATAGAAGTAGACGGTTCTTCCCAGTGTGCCCGCTCAAATCAAACAGAATATCGATGCCATCTTTTTGGATGTTTGCGCCGAGTGCATCGTCAGATAATTTCGCGCTTTCGATCCACTGGTCACTGCGCGAACGCAGACGTTCGGTGAGATCGTCGGCATGCTTTCGATCCGAATAGCAGAATGCGGAAAAGTGTTTTCGATCGAGCGCCGAGAGTACGCCGCTTAAGAAAAAGCCGACCGGATGGCGCCCGAGGTCGGCCGAGACAAAGCCGAGTCGAAGTGGACGATCGGCGGTTCGATCCCATTTTCGCTCGGCAAAGCGAGTCAGCGGTTGCGCGTACAGCTCGTCGAAGCGGCGATGCTCGTCGAGAATTTGCTTGGCTGAAATTTCGGGATGATACAAAAGCGAAAACAGGTAGTTGCTGTGTATTTGCGCGCGCGGCTCAATCGCCAGCGAGGCACGGAACCGATCTGCGGCGCGCTGGGGATCGCCAAGGTCGCGGTGAAGTAGGCCAAGCGTGCTCAGCGCGTCCGCGCTCTTCGGATCAAATTCGATGGCCAATTCTGCGTGCTCGCCGGCTGCCCACAACTGCGCGCATTCACGCAGCGCGGTGGCGAGATTGTTGTGCGGCGGTGACCACTGAGGCTCTAGCGCAATCGCCCGCTCGAAACAGTCGATCGCTTCGCCCACTTTCTCGGCACCATGCAGCGCGCGCCCAAGATTGAGCCACATCATCGCTGATTGAGGCTCAAGCGCAGTGGCGCCGCGCAGTGCCTCTTCAGCAGCGGTGAAATCCGCCACTTCGTACAAGCAATTACCGAGGCTATTGTAAGCCAGCGCAAACGACGGCTGCAATACAATCGCCTGACGAAACGCCATTGCAGCCTCGGCAAAGCGACCACTTCGTTGTAAGCAGGCGCCGAGAAGATAGAAGGCCTCGTGTGACCCTCGATTGCGCTCAACCGCCTGCTTGCAAGCGCTCAGCGCATCGCTTGATGGCCCGATCGACAGACGCGCTGACGCCAGGTCGATGGCATAGGTGCCGACTTGCGGCCGGGCGTCGAGCAGGGCCGAAAATCGCGCCGCCGCTTCGGCGAACCGGCCGCTGCCGAGATCGGCGCGCGCCTTAGCCTCGAGGCCGGCTACTTCATCGTCGCTCAGCTGCACTAGATCAGTTTAGCACTTGCGCAGGCGAACCAGATAGAACGCATCGGCGTCGTGACGATGCGGCCAAGTCCGAATCGCTCCGCTCTCATCGCCAAGCCCCGCGAAACTCTCGGTCAAGCGCTCCATCGAAAACTCCGGGTGTCGCTGCAAGAACGCAGCAATTTGACGTGGCCCTTCCTCGTCGGTGAACGTGCACACTGAATAAACCAGCACGCCGCCCGGACGCACCCGCGGCGCCAGCGCGTTCAGCATGTTTTTCTGTGTTGCCACCAGTGAGGCGTTGTCGAAAGGTCGCCATTTCGCCTCAGGGTGGCGGCGCAATACTCCGAGGCCGGAACAGGGCGCGTCGAGAAGGATGCGATGATAACTCTCTCCGATCGGCGCGCCTGCTTGGGTGACATCGCAAACGGTGGTGCGCAGCGACGACAAGCCGAGCCGGTGAGCGGTGTCGGCGCAGAGCTCGAGCTTGCGCTCAGAATGATCGGCCGCGTCGATGCGCGCGCGATCGTCCGACAGCTCGGCCAAATGAGTCGCTTTGCCGCCGACGCCGGCGCAGGCATCGAGGATGACTTCACCCGGTTGCGGATCGAGCAAACGCGCGGCGAGTTGTGCGGCGAGATCTTGCGCCACGAATTTTCCGGCGACAAACGGATCACTGCGAAAGATATTTTCGCCGGCGGAAACTTGAAGCGCCTCTTCGACCAGGGGCGAGCGATCGATACCGAAGCCGAGCGCCTGCAACTCTGCAGCCAAAGCGCCCGACGAAGTGCGCAAACAGTTGGTGCGCAGCCAAAGTGGGGCAGGGCGATTGAGCGCGGCCAAAAATTGCTCGGCCTCCTCGACGGAGAAACGCGCCGTCACCAGTGCCACCAACCAATCGGGCGCCGACTCGGCGATCGCCAGCGCCAAAGCCGAATCGTCTGGCAGCGGCGGCTCACCCTCGCGCGCCAGGCGGCGCAGCAGCGCATTGGCAAATCCGGCCAGTCGCGCATTGCGCAGGCGCTTGAACGTCTCGACCGCTTCATTCACCGCGGCGTGCGCAGGCGTGCGCAAAAAAAGAATCTCATACGCCGAAATGCGCAGCACATTCATCGTTTGTTCGTCGAGATCGAGACCGCGTGGTGCGCCGGCCGCAAGCGCGACGTCGATGCGTCGGCGCATCCGCAACGTGCCATAGACCAGCTCGGTGGCAAACGAGCGATCGCGTGCATCGGGCAGTCGGTTGAGGTCGCCACTGAGCGCCAGCGTCGCGTATGCTCCTTCCGATACGCGCTGCAGCACTCGATGGGCAATCGAACGCGCGGTGAAATTAGCCATCGCTAGCCAAGCTCCCCACTGCAATGTGATGTTGCCCTTCGGTCAACGTTGTCGTTGATGTAATCGTTGACGTTGACGGCGACGGCGACGGCGACGACAACACACCGTGCTGCAAGCCACGGTGCAGCGATTGAATCACCGTGGTGACCAACGATGAAGAAGAAACGAATCTGGACGAAGCTTTGACCGTTCACGTCGCCGTCGCCGATCACGTACGTCTACGTCTACGTCTACGACTACGAAAAAAAAACGGGTGGCCATCGCTAGCCGAGCCGCGTGCCCGACGGGATCGGGCGACCGGCCAAGAACGGCTGCGCGCCCATCCGCTTTTTCCCCGGCAGCTGCAGCTCAGAGATCCCGACCGCGCCGTCGTCGCAAGCGATGAGCAGTCCATCGCGATCGGCGCCGATCACGGTGCCGGGTTCGCCGCGCCCAGAGACGATCTTGGCGCGAAAGAGTTTGAGCGGTTGTCCGCTAAGCAGCGTGAATGCGGTCGGCCAGGGATCACAACCACGTACCAGATCGACCACGGCGCGCGCCGATTTTGAAAAATCGACCCGGCCATGATCTTTTTCGAGCATCGGCGCCAGCGTCGCTTTGCTGTTGTCTTGGGCAATCGGCGTCAGCGCGCCGGCTTTGAGTTTTTCAAGTCCGTCGACCAGAACTTCGGCGCCAAGCTGCGCGATGCTGTGGTGCAGCTCGCCTGCTGTAATGGTGTCTGAAATTGTTAGCGCGCGGTTGAGCAGCATTGGTCCGGTGTCCATGCCAACGTCCATCTGCATCAACGTCACGCCGGTCTCGCGTTCACCGGAAATGATCGCCCACTGTATCGGCGCCGCGCCACGGAACTTGGGCAATAGAGATGCATGCACGTTGATGCAACCGAGGCGCGGCACTGCAAGCACTTCGGCAGGCAGTATCTTTCCGTACGCGACGACGACGACCAGATCGGGCGCGAGCGCGCGCAGCTCGTCGACAAACGGCGGCTTGCGCACCGACTGCGGCTGCAGCACCGGCACGCCGGCTGCCAGCGCCGCCAATTTCACCGCCGGCGGCGCCAACTCGAGCCCGCGTCCAGCCGGCTTGTCGGGTTGACTGACGGCGGCCAAGACATTCTCAGTTTTGAGCAGCGCTTGTAGGCAAGGCACCGCAAACGCGGGCGAACCCATAAACACAATTTTCAGCCGGCTCATGTGGCGCGCATCCTATCAGTTTTGAATAGTGGACATGGTTACAACATCGACACCGGATCGATGTCGACGCTGAGGCGGACATCGCCTTCGCCCTTGACCGAAAGGCCGGAGCGAGCCAGCGCGCGCAATGAAGTCGCGGTCGCGGCGCGCAGAAACAGTTGCCACCGCACCCGTCCTTTGAGACGGCCAAGCGGCGCTTCTGCTGGCCCGAGAATGTCGGCGCGATCCGTCGGCGAAAGAGTGGCAGCTGTTTTTCGTGCCTCGGATGCCGCTCGCTCGCTCGCCGATCTCACCTGGGCGCTCTGCGATCCATCGACGCGGATGCACGCCATCCTGGCTGCGGGCGGATAAGAAAGTTCCTGGCGGGCCGCCAGCTCGAGCGAAAAAAAGCGTTGATAGTCATGCGCTGTTGCGCACTCGACGGCGGGATGTGTCGGACTGTAGGTTTGCACAATCACCCGCCCCGGGCGATCGCCGCGACCGGCTCGACCGGCGACCTGCTCGAGCAGCTGAAAGGTTCGTTCGGAGGCGCGAAAATCGGGCAGCCCCATGCCGTGATCGGCCAGCACCACACCCACCAGTGTCACAAACGGAAAGTCGTGACCTTTGGCGACCATCTGGGTGCCGACGACGATGTCGGCTTCGCGATTGCGAATCGTCGACAGCAGCTTGCGCAAATCGTCGCCCTGGGTGGTGTCGCGATCAAAGCGCACCACTTTCGCCTGGGGGAAGGTTGCGCGCACCACTTCTTCCAACTGCTCGGTGCCGTAACCAAGTCGCGTGATCGCTGGCGAGCTACACGCCTCGCATTTTCTCGGCAACGCCCGCGCGTGTCCACAGTAGTGACAGAGCAGCCGCTGTTCGCGTTGGTGATAGGTGAGCGTCACTGAGCAGTGCGGGCAGCCGATTTTGACGCCACAGGATTTGCACAGCACGAACGCGGAAAAACCGCGCCGGTTCAAAAACAGGATCGACTGCTCTTTTGCCGCTAGTGTCTCTCTTAGCGCTGCGACCAGGGCCGCAGAAAGCAAACCATCTTGGGTTTGATGTTTTTTTAAATCGATCACTTCCACCGTCGGTAGCGCTTGCGCTGTCGGCCGCTCAGGCAATTCGATGAGCTGCATGCGACCGCTTTTCGCCGCGGCATATGCTTCCACCGAAGGCGTGGCCGAGCCGACGATCGCCACGGCTCTGGCAGCGCGCGCACGCCGGAGTGCGACATCGCGACCGTGGTAACGCACGCCGTCCTCCTGCTTGAACGAGGAGTCGTGCTCTTCGTCGACTACTACCATGCCGAGATTTGCAAGCGGGGCAAACACCGCCGAGCGAGCACCGAGCGCTATCGCGGCATCGCCGCGTCGCAATCGCTCGAAAGCGTGCTGGCGCTGCCAGGGCGCCAGCCCCGAATGCAAGATCGCAACTTTGTCGCCAAAGCGGGCACGAAAACGCGCACCGAGCTGCGGCGTCAGCGAAATCTCGGGCACCAGAACCAGCGCGGTTTTGCCGAGCGCCCGGACTCGCTCAATCGCCCGCAAATAGACTTCAGTTTTTCCTGATCCGGTGATTCCGTGCAGCAAGATCGGCAGCGTTCGGTTTTCTGCAAGCGCCGAATCAACCGCTGACAGGGCACGGGTCTGTGCAGCGGTCAGCGTCGGTGGCGGCTGGTTTTGCACCGCGACTTCGAATGGATCGACATCAACTTTGGGCGCACACTCGCGATCGAATTTTTCAACTAGGTTCGCCCGCGCCAAGGTGGCGACGATATCCGATGCATTCGGAAACGTGGCACGCAGCTCGGCGAGGCGAATCTCTTTGGCTTTGGCAATCTGCTCATAGACTTCTGCTCGCTTGGGAGAGCGCGAAAATTCTTCCGTTGTCGGCGCGCGCGTCGCGCGCAAGCAAATTTCGGAGCGCAACTTCGGCGTCTCGATTTCGTCGCCCTGTGAAACCAGGCCGAGTTCGGTAAGTTCGGTGAGTGCATCATTCGAGGTCGCTTCAGCGATCGCTCGCTTGTCTTGGTTCGACAGCGCGACCAGTAGCAGGCGGGATTTTTTTCCCAGCTGGGCGAGCTCGACTGGCAGTAACGCGCCTTGCAGTTGCGACAGCGCCTGCGTGCCTTGCGCGGTCAGCGTCACTTCGTTGCGCGCGCGCACGCCGCCGCCCGAGGGCAAAAACAGCCGCAACACCTCCCCCGGCGGAGCCATGTAGTACTCGGCCATCCAAGCCGCCAGTTCCAGCAGATCAGCAGCGATCGGTGGCGCGGCGACGAGTTTTGAAAGCGGCTTCCGCTCTGACGGAGAATCGGGTGGGTCGAGTGCGACGATAACTCCCTCGACCGCGCGGCGACGCCACGGCACCCACACCCGCGCACCAGTCGCAACCGCGGCTGCGATCGGCGTCGGCACGTCGTAGTCGAAATGGCCTTGCAGCGGCAAAAACACCGCAACACGAGCGATCATTGATTAGCCCGCTGCAATCAGCTGCTTCATCATCTTAGTAAGCCCCGGGCGCAGTTCGTCGCGCTTCATCGCGTAGGCCAAACAGGCACCGAGATAGCCCAGCCGATCGCCGGCGTCGTGGCGGATACCGTCGACGGTGATGCCGACGCAGCCGCGGGTTTGCGCCAAGGTTTTGAGTGCGTCGGTGAGCTGGATTTCGCCATTTTTTCCAGGCTTGGTGCTTTGCAAAATTGGCCAAATTTCGGGCGGCAGTACATAGCGACCGACAATTGCCAAACGACTCGGCGCGGTTCCCGGGGCGGGCTTTTCCACCATGTCGCTCACCGCAAACAGCGATGGATCGCTCGCATCCGGCTTGCCAGCGACGACGCCGTAGAGCGATTCTTCGCCGGCCGCCACTTCGAGCAGCGAAATCACGCCGCGTCCTTGCGCCCGATCAAAGGCGTCGCAGAGCTGGCGCGTCGCCGGTTTCCGACCGTCACAGTCGTAGAGATCGTCGCCGAGCAGCACCGCCACCGCCTCGTCGTTGGCCGCCTGTCGCGCCACCAGCACCGCATGGCCAAGCCCGAGCGGCTCCTTCTGTCGTACCGACACCATCCGCACCATTTTCGAAATTTTCTCGACCGAGGCGAGCAATTCACTTTTTTTTCGATCGGAAAGTGTGCGCTCAAGCTCATACGAAACATCGAAGTGATCTTCAATCGAACTCTTGCCCCGCCCGGTGACCAAAATGATCTCTTCGATGCCGGAAGCGAGCGCTTCTTCCACCACCAGCTGCAGCGTCGGTACGTCGACGATCGGCAGCATCTCTTTGGGAATCGTTTTGGTCGCCGGCAAAAACCGGGTACCGAGTCCAGCCGCCGGAATGATCGCTTTTCGTACCCGTAACGCCATGGCCGGCAGGTTAGCAAACATCTGCCGGCGTGGGGGAGATCTCGCGAACAATCAAGATATCAAGATCCGCCCGTGTGCCTTTCCAGCTCGATGACGGAGAAGCTGCCGAATTGGGGAGAAACCTGCAACAGCGCTCGATCAAGCACTGTCGCGGCGCCGAACGCCCAGCCCGGTAGCAGCGACCAGGACTTGAGGCCGCCGGCAAGCCAGTAGCGCAGCGGCGAGTGGGTTTGGTAGCGCACCACCTGCAAGTGCGGGAAGAGCGCCTCGAATTTTTCGCGATCTCTTTGAAACACGATCCAGGCGAGCGCGCCGTTGGCGCCGCTGAGCGGTCCGCTCGACTCAAATCGCCACGCCGGTGCTTGGGCGTCAAAATCTTCGTGGTGCCCATGCTTGAAGATGGGAGCGGCAATCAAACCGGGATGTTGATCGATGATCAACACTCGTCCACCCGGGCGAAGGCAGCGCTCGGCTTCGCGCAAAAACGCTTCCACATCAGGAATATGATGAAACACATTGATCATCCCGATAAAACGCAACGCACCCTCTGAAAATGGCAGGCGATGCGCGTCAATCACTCGATCGACGCCAGCGTATGCGATCACATCGGAAGTGGTAAGCTCGGACAGCCGTTCGCGCGCAAAGCCTGCGCCCGATCCAATCTCGAGCGCGACGCCTTCGGACGGGCATCGTGGCAGTACCTCAGCGTAATGCTCATACATCTCCGCATACCAGGCACGCAGCGCCGGCTTGCGTCCAAGCACCGCTTTGATTTCGTTTTCGCGCGCCGGTGAATCGAGCATTGTCTGTGCACCATACTACGGTGTACGCTGCCGCGCGTGCGAGCGGTCGTGCAAAGAGTGACCAGCGCCAGTGTGCGCGTCGACGGTGAGGTGGTGGGGCAAGTCGGCTGCGGCTTGGTCGCGCTACTCGCCGCCGGCAGCGGTGACAGCGACGTCGACGTCGAATACACTATCGACAAAATTCTCGGCCTGCGAATTTTTGCCGACGACCGCGGCCAAATGAATCGCGCCCTCGCAGAGGTCAGCGGCGGGCTGTTGTTGGTCAGCCAATTTACGCTCTACGGTGATTGTCGCAAAGGGCGGCGCCCGTCATTTGTCGATGCGATGGAGCCGGTGGTTGCCGAACGGCTGTACAACCAGTGCGTCGAGCGCGCGCGAGCATCGAACGTCCCGGTTGCGACCGGACGTTTTGCAGCGGATATGAAAGTGGAGCTCATCAACGACGGACCGGTGACTCTGCTCATCGACTCCAAACGAGCCTTCTAACTTTGCGCCCACATCTCTTGATAGCACTGCTCAGTTTTTCGGTTGCCGCACAGGCTTCGGAGCCCGATCTGTTTGGTTTCGGCGCGCGCTCCTCCGCCATGGCGGGCACCGGCGCTGCAGACAGCGAAAGTTACGAGTCGAGCTACGTCAATCCGGCCGGCCTGGTCGATCCCACTCGTCGTCGCTTGACGCTGAGCTACGTCGGCGCGTTTTACCATGTACGCATGGACGGAGTCCGGCGGGCGGTCCAAGACACCGAAGCCATGGTATTCGGTGCGGTGCTGCCGCTACCTTTTGGCGGAGTACTCAAAGATCGCTTGGCGCTCGGCGTCGGCTTCTATTTTCCGTTTGGCGTTATCAACCGAGCGCGGGCACCGTTTCCCAACGAGACTCGGCTGGTGCTGCTCGACGATCGAACGCAAGTGGTCTCGGTCACTGGCGCGCTGGGCGTGCGGCTGCATGCGCGGGTGACGTTTGGCATTGGCATCCTGGCGCTGGCCGCCCTCTCGGGACAGATCGTTTTGCGCCCCGATGCTTCGGGCAGCATCACCACCGTCTCCGAAGAGCAGCTGGTGGTGAGCTACGCGCCGGTGATCGGTCTGCGCGTGGTGGCGAACCGCTGGCTGCGTCTCGGTCTGGTATTTCGAGGTGAATCGAAATCCTCCTATGACATCGAAATCAAGAACAGCCTCGGTGGCGCCCTTCCAGTGGAAATTCCCACGCTACGTCTGGCTGGCACCGCGCAATACGACCCGCTGCAGATGACGCTCGAAAGTTCGATGCGATGCAAGTTTGCGGTGTTCAATGTTGCGCTCAACTGGAAGCACTGGTCGCCGTTTCCGCAGCCGACGCTCAACGCTACCCTCGGCGCGCCGCCGCTGCCCGATCCCAATTTTCACGACACCGTGGTACCGCGTCTCGGCATCGAGATCGCCCAGCAGGCAAGTCAGTTCCAGATCATCGAACGGCTGGGTTATTTCTTTGAGTGGAGTCCAGCCCCGGGGGGCAGTGATCGGGTGCTACTCGACGGCAATCGCCACGCTGTGACCGCCGGTTTTGGCATCGAATGGAAGTCGCGCCTGACCACCTTGCAGTCCGATCTGTTTATCCAGTGGCACCACCTCACCGGCGCGCGCACCGGCGGCGACCTAGCAGCGCTCGGTCTAAGCGTGGGGATTGATCTGTGAAGACAATTATTGAAAGCGCAATGATTGTCTTCGCAATGACTGTCTGCGGCGCCGCCTATGCCAACCCGGTCGACGCGTTTGGTTTTGGCTCGCGCGGCCAGGCGATGGCCGGTGCCCAAGCGGCCACCACACAAGATGGCGCCGCCAACTATTACAACCCAGCGGCACTGGTGCGCGGACGCGAACTGAGGATCGATCTCGGTTACAGCTACGCGCAGCCGTTTTTGCGCATGAACGGGCGCAATGTTGGCGCCGAATCTGCGCATGGTCTTGAGGCCGCGGTGGCGGCGCCTGGAGCGATCGGTCCGTTTCGTTTCGCTTTTGGCCTCGGGCTCTATCTTCCCGACGATCGGCTGACCCAAACTCGGCAACTCGCTTACGCCCAGCCGCGCTTTGTCTACTACGACAATCGCACCGAGCGGCTGTGGCTGTCGGCGAACTTCGCGGTGCAGATTATTCCTGGCCTTTACATCGGCGGCGGCCTCAGTTTCATGTCGCGCACTTCGGGCGATCTATTTCTCAAGGGCAACGTGGCGGTGACCGATGCCAACGCCAGCGCGCTGACCACCAAGATTGCGGTGGACCTGGTGTCGATTCGTTATCCGCAAGTGGGCATTCTGTGGGAAGCGAATTCGAAACTCGCGTTTGCGCTCACCTACCGCCACTCTTTTCAGCTCAATGTCGATCAGAAATTTCGCATCGACGGTT
>JAHFDU010000010.1 GCA_023248835.1 Myxococcales bacterium
TGCCGCCCGTTTGAGCTCGGTCGCCTCAAATCCTCTTCTTGAGGAAGCCAAGAAGTATGCGCTGCAGCTAAAGCCAAAAATGCCCACACTGTAAAAAATGACCAAAGTCGCATGTCGCATTTTCCTCTCCTGAAAAATGAAGTCTTCTGAAGCGTTACGGTCGAGTCGATAGTACAAATTGGCTGCCTTTTGCACGCGAAGAGAAAGTAACACAGTCGTGAAACTTGGATGAAGAGGTGGTTTTGGAGGGATCCAAATCGCTCTCCCGATAGTGCCAGGAGGAACGCCGGGTGCGAGCGAACATCCTTGACCGACTGCATGGAACCAATCAGAGGACACAGCCCTCTCAGCTCTTGACGCAATTTCGACCGGCAGCTTTGGCCTCGTAGAGTTTGTCGTCGGCGCGCTTGATCAAAATGCCGGCGTCATCGTCGTCTTGGCTGCAGGCGACACCAATCGAAATCGTCACTGAGATTTTGGTGTCTTCGAAGCGGAAGGGCGCCTTTTCCACCAGCCCGCGAATCTTGTTCGCAAAGGCGATCCCTTTGTCGCGGCCGATCTCCGGCAGCACGATGGCAAACTCTTCGCCGCCGTAGCGGGCGATGATGTCTTCGCGGCGAATTTTGGCACGAATCACCGTCGCCAACTGTTTGAGCACGTAGTCGCCCGCAAGATGGCCATGGTGATCGTTGATCTTCTTGAAATGATCGATGTCGAACAAAATCAGCGCCAGTTCACGACGGTAGCGACGCGCACGCGAGACTTCGCGATCGAGCTGCTCGAGCAGGTAGCGTCGATTGTGAATTTGGGTGAGCCCATCCACCGTCGTCAGCCGATAGATCTCCTCGTGATAGGCGTTTTCGATGTTTCCGGTCGAGAGAAACTTGAAAATGGTGCGACCGATTTTGATAAGATCGCCGTCGGCCAACTTGTGCTCGGTGATCTGTTTGTCATTAACGTAGGTGCCGTTGGTCGACCCCAAATCCTTAAGCACGATGGAGCGGCCGACCCGCGCGATCTTGGCGTGGTTGCGCGACACCGCTTCCTGATCTACCTGCACCGCGCTCTTCGACGAGCGGCCGATGCCAACGTCGCCGATATCGAGGTTGTACTTGCGCCCAAGTTCGGCGCCGTAGATCACCACCAAGCAGGCGGCCTTGCCGGCGCCGCGCTCAGCGATCTTAGAGATCACGGTGACGATGGTCTTGGAACGCGCAGTGGCCATGCCGGATTAGTTTACCTCACAGGTCTTCTGCCACCAACTCCCCACCGTCTTGTGGCAGCAGCAGCCCTCTTACTTCGCCGAGCGGAATCGCACCGTGCAAGAGCAACGCCCGATAGAAATCGCCCGGCGTCACCGCCGGGTGTAGCGCCAGGTAGTCGCGCCGCAGCGTCTCAATGATCAGTTTGCCGAGCGCCTCGGCCATCACCAGCGGATCGCGCAGGGCCCGTTCGACTTCACTACGCGCCTGCTGATCGTCGAGCCCGGCTTGATCGGCCATTAGGTTCGCGACATCTTCGATCTTGCCGGAAAAGGCATGCAATCGAACTGCCGCCACCAGACGTACCGCGCGCAGCAACTCCGCCCGTGCCGCCACCCATGCAAGCTTGCGATCACCAACCGCGTATCCAGCCTCGAGCACGACCCCTTCGACGTCGTGCGAAAAACCCTCAGAGAAAATCGGTGAAGCAAAAATCTTTTCGTCGAGCCCGACGGCGCGGCGACTGGCGTCGTCGACCACCAGGTGCCCGAGCACATCGTGGAGCAGCGTAAGCTGCACCATCGAACGATTGAGTACGCGCAGCGATTCTGACTGCAGCTGTTTGCGGCGTTTTTCGGTAAGGCTGTCGTCGCTCGGAATCTCTAGATTGTCGACCCAAACGATCGGCTCGCGCGGCCGCGTCTCGAGCACGCCGACGCCGCTCGTCTGGAGCAGTCCCCAGCGTCCAGGCGGCATAGCGCTCACCCGCGGACGCATCGGTCGAGCCGGGTCGATGAGATGATGTTCCGACGAGAAATCGACCAGAGCGCTCAAGGTCGATTGCACTGTAGCTTGCAATTCCTCGGGCCGCTCCTGATCCTCCTCGACGATCTTGGCTGCGTCCAGGCCCGCGCCCGGGCGCGGCGCCAGCAATGCACGTGTCGCCTCTTCGTACCGGGCACGCGCTCTCTCAAGCGCGCGCTCCGAACACAATAGCAATCGGGCCGGCGACAGCTTCGCGCCGATGAGCAAGCGAAGTTTTTCGGCGAATCGATCGTGTCCGAGCGCCGCTTCGCCGTGTGCGCGCGGCAGTAGATCGCGTTTGAGCCAGCCGACAAAATCGTCGAGCGCCCGCGCCGCATCTCCAGAGGCATTGCGAAAATCGTCGAGCTGTTTCGCGTCCGCAGTCGCGACCAATCTCGGCAACACTTCGACAACAAATGACTGCACCGTCTGCCCCAGATCAATCGCCCGCTTGATCGAAAGCTCGGGAGCCGCGCTGCGCAAATTGCGCTTTGCCTCGGCGACTAGCGGCGTCACCTTTTGCAAGCGCGCGGTGAGCGGCCGCAGCCGCTCAGCGGTCAAAACTTCGCTCGACACAAAAGGGTCCACGCCGGCAATGATCGCTTGCACATACACCATCGGGTCTCTCTCGAGCGGTCGCATTTCCACTTGGTCAAACAGCTCGCCATCGATCCGCCACAGCAGGAGTCGACGTGCCAGGCGATGGCGTTCGTCGAGCGCGGTCAAGTCCATGGCGCGCAGGCGGGAAGACAGTGCGCGCAGCCGCGCCACTTCGCGCGCTTGTGCGTCAGAGCGAAGATCGTCGAGCCGATCTTCTTCACGATGGAGACCATAAACCGTCGCCAGCGACGGACTAAGCGCCAGCTCGGCATCAAGATTCTCACGCTCGAGCGTTTCAAGAATCGCGTTCGGATTTCGGCTGTCTGGCGTCGGTGCCACCGTGCCGGCATCCGCTACCGGTGGAGCCGCGCGCGGGCATCCGGATCCGAGCAAAACCGCCATCCACAGCACCGCGCGCATGACAAAGGAATACACTGCTCGCAGCGCTTCTGCTACGCTGAAAAACTGAAGAATCTTCAGACGAAGAGCGATGAGCTACTTTGCCAACAAGAAAGTCGTAGTCACCGGTGGCGCCGGATTCCTCGGTCGACACGTAGTCGCCGAATTGCGCCGGCGCGGCTGCGAGAAAATATTTGTACCGCGTTCGTCGCAGTACAACCTGGTCGACGGCGACGCTGTGCGCCGACTCTATCGCGACGCCTCGCCCGATCTGGTGATCCATCTGGCCGCACAAGTCGGCGGCATCGGCGCCAACCGCGACAATCCTGGAAAATTTTTTTACGAAAATTTGATGATGGGGCTGCAGCTTATCGAAGAGGGGCGCAAGGTGCAGCTGCCGCAGCTGGTCGCCGCCGGCACCATCTGCGCCTATCCGAAATTCGCGCCGGTGCCATTTCGCGAAGACGATCTATGGAACGGCTATCCCGAAGAAACCAACGCACCCTACGGCCTGGCGAAAAAAATGCTACTGGTTCAGTCGCAGGCCTACCGCCAGCAGTACAATTTCAATTCTCAGGTAGTACTCATCGTCAATCTCTATGGCCCGCAGGACAACTTCGATCTACAAACGTCGCACGCAATCCCTGGCATCATTCGCAAGATCTCCGATGCGCAAAAGTCCGGCGCCAATGAAATCGTGCTATGGGGCGACGGCACACCCACGCGTGAATTTCTGTTCGTCGAGGACGCCGCCGAGGGCGTGCTGGCAGCGTGCGAACATGGCGGCAATTCCGATCCTGTCAATCTTGGTTGCGGATTTGAAATTTCCATCGCCGAGCTCGCTACCAAGATTGCCGACCTGATGAATTATCACGGCCGCTTTGTCTACGATCATTCGAAACCAAACGGACAACCGCGTCGCTTCGTCGACATCACGCGAGCCCGAACGTGCTTCGGCTGGGCCGCCAAAACCCCGCTCGACCAAGGATTGCGTCGCACCATCGACTGGTGGCGCAACCAATCGCCTTGAGTCAACCAGGCGCATCGTATCCGCTCGTCCTGAGCCTGTCGAAGAACGCGTTCATCGTGCTTCGACTCCGCGCTTCGCGCCCCGCTCAGCATGAGCGGTCTGGAAGCCCGAAGGATCGCCGTTGAGCTCGCGTTTGATTCGCTGGCTGTGTGGCGCGGCGCTGCTGCTCATCCTCGGCGTCTATCTCGTCGGCGCCTGCTTTGGTTTGAAAGCTCCGCTGTGGTGGGGCCACGATGGCTACAACATAGCTGTTTACATGCTGCGCGCACGCATGACGATGCGCCACCACATGCTGTCGCCCGCCAATTGGACCGGGTACGACACGCCGCCCTCGAACGCGATCTACTTTCACCACCCGATCGGTTTTCACTACGTGTTGTTGCCGTTTGTGTTGTTATTCGGCGAGCACGAGTGGGTGGCGCGCAGTCTCGGCATTGCCACCTGTCTTATCAACATGGCAGCGCTTTACGCTTTGGTAGCGCGCTTCTGGTCGCGCCCGGCGGCGGTGCTGGCGATCGCGACCTTTGTGACGCTGCCGATCATGGCTTCGTATGGCGCTTTCTGCGACGCGATGTTTCTCGAGATGACCGCAGTGTTTTTGCTACTGCGATCTTATCTAATCTTTCTCGAGCGACCGACACCGCGCGCGCTCCTGTTTTCCACCGCCGCGATCGCGCTCGGTGGCATCATGATGTGGGAAATCTATTTCATTTCGGTCTTTCTCGGCATGCACGCGCTGCTCTATCTCTGCACCAAGCGCGGCCGCTCCCTACGCATCGGCATCCTCCACGCGCCGCTGGCGCATCTGCTGGTGACCGCCGCCGCCTGCGCCTTCATGATGGGGTTGCATCTTTTTTTGACCTACCGATCCGGCACCTGGAAAGACTTTCTCGAATCGTACGCGCAGCGCAGCGCGCCACCGTCGCCACACTTCGTCATCGAGCGTCATCAATACTGGATGGAGCTCTTGTATGGCGTCACACCGGTTCTCGTCGGCGCTGCCTGGTTTGTCGGTTGGCTCGGCCGACTGGCCACCAAACGCGGCCGCCGGCGCGATCTGGCGCCGTTGACCTTTCTCTTCATCAACACCCTTTATATTTATCTTTTCGCGGAAGGATCGTCGGTGCACCTGTACCGCGTCTTTTTCTACAGTGGCTTTTTTGTGCTCGCCACTGTCGATCTCGCCAGCGACTTGTGGTCTGCGTTAAGAGCGCTGCTGTCGTCGCTGGGGTTGAAGTACTCGACTGCCGGCGCGCTGGCAGCGGTGCTGTTTTGCTTTGGCGTCTATCTCTGGAACGTGGTGCCGCACGCTTACTCCAATCTGCTCGAGAGCCGCGCCATGATGGGCACCCACGGCCAGGCCGGCTATTCGCCGCAGCGCGAGCGCACCCAGTTTTTCATCGAAGTAGCCAAGCGCACCCAGCCGCACGATCGGGTGATTCTGATGCGCGGCCAGCTGACCTCACGCAAAGAGCTCTGGTTCTATCTCGACCGCAGCCTCGACGAGATCGACACGCTGGCACAGGTGCGACAGTTTTCCCGCGCCTTCGGTCACTCAGTGCTGATGTGCGATGAGTCGACGCTGTCGACGAGCGATCATCGCATTTTCGAAGATCTGCTGGCTCATCACCCGGTGTGGTTTTTCAATCAGTTCGCCATGGTCGACTTGCGATCAAACTCACCTACAGTGCAGAGTTTTGCGTTTGTCGACGCCAAAGTGCCACGCAGCTATCTCTACTGGGTCTCCCGCATCTACGCGCCGCTCATCACCGAGAAGCGCGTCTATTGGCCAGGGGTATGCGCTGCGCTGGCGCACGGCGTGCCCATCGACAGCAGCGACAAAGCGCCCGCGGTGGACAATTCGCCCCATTCGCTCGCCTGCGCTTTCAGCTATTTTCGACTCCGCCGTGACCAACCACAAATGGATGCGATGAAGAAGCGCCTCGTCGGAACTGCGGCGGCGCGCGACCTTGGACCGGCGCATCTCTACCCGCTGTCGGCAAGCGGCGGAAGACAGCTGATCGCGATCTTTGTCGATGATCCCGCCGCCGCAGATTTTCATTATGTGCGCCAGGTCGCCGCGCGCCCGGCGCAGAACTTGGCGTCGACGGCCCCGTCACCGCGCGATTGGCGCGCCGGCTTTGCCTACCTCGACGCGATTCCGCTCACGGCGCTCTCCGATCACGCCGTCATCGAAGCTGAGCTAAGCGAGAAAGATCGGAGTTCGCAGGTTCGATTGTTCGGGAAGTGAACTACCCCGAAAGATCTTCGCCGCCGTCGACGTTGATGACGTTGCCGGTCAGCCACGCTGTGGCGGGATGAGACAGCGCCGCGATTGTGCGCGCGACGTCTTTGGTTTCGGTGAGCCGCAGCGACGGGTTTTTTTGCCTGGCGCCGGCGATGAGAACATCGGCGCCAGGAATTTTGCGCAGCGCCGGCGTGTCGGTAACACCGGCGCAGATCGCGTTGGCGGTGATGCCGCGCGGGGCCAATTCAAACGCCAATTGGCGAATGTGCGACTCGAGCGCCGCTTTGGCGGCGGAGACCGCGCCGTACGCCGGCCAGACACGATGACCGCCGGCCGAGGTCATGGCAAAAATTCGGCCTCTGTCGCCGATCAAGTTGCGCGCCACCAGGTCTTGCGTCCAGTAGACCAGGCTGTGGCCCATCACGTCGAGCGTCATGTTCATCTGCGCCGCGCTCAACCCCTCCGCGGCGGGCTCGCAGATGTAAGGGCGCAAAGTGCCAAACGCCAGTGAATGCACCAGCGTGCGCACGGCGGGTTTCCCCTGGGTCTCGGCGGCGACGACGTCGAGCACCGTTTTGCGCTGTTCCGGATCGGCCGCATTCACATTGAAAAAATGCACGTTGCGACCGAGCGCGCGGATCTCGGCAACGATACGCTCGGCCTCTGGCAGCGTCGCGCGACGATCAAAATGAACACCAAAAATGTCCATGCCTCGACGCGCCAGCTCAAGTGCAATCGCTTCGCCAAAGCCACTCGACGAACCGAGAATCAGCGCCCAACCAGAAAGTTTGAGTTCAGGTTCCATTTCTTGTTTATACCTCGAACAACCCTGCGATTCCCTGTCCGACGCCAACGCACATCGTGACCAACCCGCGGCGCGCTTTTCGGCGACGCATTTCGTAAAGTAGCGTCGCCACCAAACGCGCGCCTGAGCAACCGAGCGGATGGCCGAGCGCGATCGCACCGCCGTTGACGTTGACCCGCTCTTGCGGAATTTGCAATTCACGTAGCACCGCAAGCGATTGCGCCGCGAAGGCTTCGTTAAGTTCCATCAAGTCGATCTCTGACAGTGCCCAGCCAGCGCGAGTGAGGGCGAGTTTGGTGGCCGGCACCGGACCGATGCCCATGAAGCGCGGATCGACACCGACCGAAGCGCCGGCGACGACGCGAGCCAGCGGCCGCCAATTCATTTTCTTGGCCAATTCAGAGGAAGCAACCAGTACTGCCGCGGCGCCGTCGTTGAGGCCAGAAGAATTGCCGGCGGTGACAGTGCCGCCTTTGCGAAAAACCGCCGACAACTTGCCGAGTTTTTCGAGCGACGTATCGGCGCGCGGCCCTTCGTCTTGCGCAAACGCGACCGGCGTTTTGCCAGCGGTGACGTCGACGGTGAAACGCTCTTCGGAAAATTTTCCCGCCGCTTCGGCTGAGATGGCGCGCTCATGACTCTGCAGCGCAAAGGCATCCTGCTCCCCCCGCGCAATGTGGTAGCGCTCGGCCAGATTTTCGGCGGTCTCCCCCATCGACTCGAGCGGAAATCGCTGCCGCAGCCGCTCGTTGGGAAAACGCCAACCCAAGGAGGTGTCGTACATCGTCATATTCCCATTCGAAAAAGCGATCGGCGATTTGGGCATCGCGTACGGCGCCCGGGTCATCGACTCGACACCGCCAGCGACGTAGAGTTCGCCTTCGCCAGCACGAATCGCGCGTGCGCAAGTGAGCACCGCCTCTAGCCCGGAGCCGCAGAGACGGTTGACGGTCATGCCTGCAATGGTGTCGGGCAGCCCCGCCAGCAACAGCGCCATGCGCGCGACATTGCGGTTGTCCTCGCCGGCCTGGTTGGCGCAGCCGAGTACCACGTCGTCAACTTTCTCGACGGGCGCGCGGGCGCGTCCGAGCAAGACCGCGATGGTGAGTCCGGCCAGATCATCGGGGCGAACCTCTTTGAGCGCACCCCGAAAGCGACCGATCGGTGTCCGCACCGCGTCAATGATCACCGCATCCGGCATCAAGGCACCGACAACCGCACCGTGATCGGAGTCTTTCTCGGCATGCTGTTTATTAGAACGCGTCCCAACCTCGCGGTCCAGTTCGTAGGCACCCGGGAAAAAGCATCAACTTATCGCCGAGCTACTCCGACGAAAACACACCCAAGCGTTTTCGAGATTCCACAGGAAAGTGAATACTCGGTTTCGGTGCCAGCGGTGGCGCCACCGCTGGCAGCCAAGCACAAGACCAATAATTCCGCGATTCGCTCGGGGTGCTTAAGCACAAGTGCCACCGTACGATTGCTGCCGCCAATCGTGCGACGATCGCCAGCGTGCACGAGCAGCAGAGTGCGCAATTTCATGCTGCACGATCCTACATCTATTCCGTGTAGTTGCCGTACTACCTGCGTGGCGGCGACTGCGAAAATTAGATCTATTTTCAAGTCGTGTGGACTAGGATGCGTCATGTTTTCAATGAGAATGTTAGGCGCCGTTTTGCTGGTGGCTGCGACCGCGCACGCCGACAGTGTCAACAGTGTCAACGGTGTTGGACTGCTCACGGTCGGGGTTGGCGGCAAACTTTTTTCTCGCAATGGGCACAGTGCGCTGGTGGTCACCAAGACTTTCCCCGACAAGCATTTTGAAAGCACCGTTTACAACTTTGGCGTCGCCGATTTTGGCGCGCCCGGTTTTGCCTGGGAATATCTGCGCGGCCGCGCTCAATTCTGGCTGGCCTCGACCGGAAGCCTCGAAGGCACGTTGTCGTTTTACGCGCGCGAGGACCGCACGGTTTCTTACCAGCGACTCAACCTCACCGACGCCGAGGCCGACCAAGTCGTCGCCAAGCTCGAGCAAAACGCGCGTCCAGAAAACGCCCAGTACCACTACCATCACCTGCACAACAGCTGCACCACCAAAATTCGTGATCTGCTAGACCAGGTGCTGCACGGGCAGATTCGTTCGCAACTCCAGGGGCAGTCGAGCCCGGAGACGGTGCGCGTGCGCTCTCGTAAACACTGGGCCGGCAGTCTGGCGGGAGAATTTCTCAATGAAGTCTTTGTCGGCAGATTGCACGATCGGCCGATGGATGCGTATGGCGCGCTCTACGATCCGTTTTTTTTGAGCCGAACGCTCGAGCAAATAAAGCTGCCTGATCCCAAGAGCGGCGCGGCCAGAATTGCCCTCGCGGCGCCGGCTAAAGTCTTTTACCAACAGGAGCGCGGAGTGACCTTCGGAAGCGGGCTTGCGCCGATCTATCTGGCTTATGTTTGGATCGCCCTGGTGTGCGTGCTCGCGCTGATCGCTTGGATCAGGTGGCCGTCGCCGCGTCTGAGTGCAGCATGGCTATTGCTGTGGCTGGTTCCGCTCGGTGTCATCGCCCTTCTCCAAACCGGGCTGGCGCTGGTTTCGACCATTCCGGAGCTGAGATACAACGAGCTGCTGCTGAGCTTTCCTTTTTCCGACGTGGCGCTGGTCGGACTTGCGCGGAGATGGCGACGCGGCGAGTCGGTGACGACGTTTTTTCGCGCCTACGCGATTTTTCGGATTGCACTGGTTGTTGCTGCGCTGATTGGACACGCCACCGGCATTTTCTACCAACAACCGGGCGTGTTGGTTGGTTTGTCCATGGTGTGTGCGCTCGGCCTGCTCGCGTTTGTCGAACGTTCGCGACGAACGATTACTCTTTGTCGTCCTGGACGTTTATCTGGATGCCGAGTTTTTCCAGCATCCCTTTGAATTCCGACTTCTGCACCGACTTCATGTAGGCCTCGATCGGATCGATCCGTTTGGCTTTGACGTGTTCGAGCAGCGAATCGTTCATGGTGATCATGCCAAGGTGCTTGGAAGTCTGCATCAGCGATGGTAACTGGAAGGTTTTTCCCTGGCGAATCAAGTTCGAGACCGCGCTGGATCCGATCAAGATTTCATAGGCGGCGACCCGGCCACCGCCGATCTTTTTGCACAGCGTTTGCGCAATCACGCCTTTGAGCGATTCGGCGAGCATCTGGCGAATTTGCGATTGTCGGTCACTGGGAAACTGATCGATGATGCGATCGACCGTCGACGGCGCGGTGGTGGTGTGCAGGGTGCCGAACACCAGATGGCCGGTCTCCGCCGTCTCGACCGCAATCGCCACGGTTTCGAGATCGCGCATTTCACCGACGAGAACAATGTCGGGATCTTCACGCAGCGCGGCGCGCAACGCGTCTTTGAACGAGCGGGTGTGCACATGCACTTCGCGCTGGTTGACCAGGCACTTTTTGTTGGCGTGGACAAACTCGACCGGATCTTCGATGGTGATGATGTGATCGCGCCGATGCTCATTGATGTGGTCGATGAGCGCCGCCATGGTCGTCGATTTGCCCGATCCGGTTGGCCCCGTCACCACCACCAACCCCTTGGTCAGGTAGCAGAGGTCGAGCACTTTGGCGGGAAGCCCGAGCTTGTCGGCTGAGAGAATTTCAAACGGAATGACGCGGAGCACGGCGCCGGGGCCGTGACGATCGCGAAACAGGTTGACGCGAAAACGCGCCACACCGGGAATCGCGTAGGCAAAGTCGGTGTCGTTGCGCTCGTCAAATTCGCGCCGATTTTTTTCCGGACAGATTTCAAACACCAACTCCGCCATGCGCTCCGGCGTAAGTGGTGCCTGGCCCTCGAGCGGCTTCATCTCGCCATGCAGGCGAACAATCGGCGGCATGGTGCAACATAGATGCAAATCGGAGGCACCCACTTTTCGCATCTGCGCCAGCAACCCATCGATTGCTGCTGGTCCGGATGCCACCGTGTGTACCGGCGGAACAGTGCGATAAGTGGGCGCGGTCGAGGCATCGCCCGCCTGCGCCAACACCGGCTCTAGCGCTGGCGTCGGTGCCGGACTCCGACTCATCATCGCTGCCATGGTGACGGCCGAGATCACTTCACCGGGCGAGTTTATGCCCTCGTCGAGCGGCAACGCGCTCGGCAAATCATCAAGCTCGGCTTCGACTCGGCTGGCACGCTCACGGGTACGCGCCGTCGCACCCGACGGTGAGCGCTCCACTTCGAGCGCCGGCTCGCCTAGCCCAATTGCGCGCGGCCCATCACCGACGGTGTTTACTTTTGCCGTCGGCGTCGTCGGCACCACCAGCCGCTCGCTGGTGGGAAGCGATCCGCGAATGTCGACGACCACTTTGAGCGAGTTGCCACCATTTTCGACCAACACCAAAAATTTGCGGCCACCGAGCAGATGATGAAATTCTGCCCGCCCCGAGGCAGTGAGGCCTGCGATCGCTTCGTCCGGCGCAACCTCTCTCACCATCGAATGCAGATCGGCGTGCGATGTACTCTGGCTGGCAGAGCGATCACCCGACGGCAGTCGCACCAGTACGTTCTTGCCACTCTGTAGCTGCAGCGAGTGCGCCCCAAGCTTGAGCACCTGCGTGAGATAGGAGTCGAGTTTGGCCACGCGTTATTTTAACGCGCAATCGAAAATTTGTCACCGTCGCGATAGGCACGCTCGTCACCGACCAATTTGATGAGGTGGGCGAAGAGCGATCGTTTGGCCAGGGGATAGAGCGCGGACGCAACGTCCGGATAGACGGGTGCGACCAGCTCGTCGAGCGACTGTGGGTTGAGCGCCAGCGCTGCCAGTACTCGCGCCTCGCGCTCGAGCCGATGTGCGATGTAGAACGACAGATGCGCGTCGGGGTCGTCGATCGGATCGCCATGCGCCGGCAATAGGCAGCGGGCCTTCTGCTGACGCAAGCGCTCCAGCGACTGCAAGTAGGCGCGCATGTCGCCACCGTCCTCAGGCTCAACGATGATGGTGCCAACACTCGCCACCATATCTCCAACGATCAACGTGCCACTTGTTCGATCAGCGAAACAAATGTGGCCGGGGGCGTGACCGGGCGTGTGCAACACATCGAGCGTATGCGCGCCGAGAGAAATCCGGTTGCCCTCGTCGAGCTCGTGATCAATTTTTACCCTTCCTTCCAGGCGCGCTTTAGTCTCAGGATGCGCCCAAATCGGCACCGACAGGCGCGCCGCCAGATGGTTGGCGCCAGAAACGTGATCAACGTGATGATGGCTGAGCACGATCATGGAAACCCGCTGCCCGCTGAGGCCGAGCAAGAAAGCGTCAAGCGCGACCTGCTCCTCCGCATAGGGGCTGGCCGGATCGATCACCGCCAATTCAGCTTCGCCGCACACATACACGTTGGTATGCGTCGCCGGCGGCAGGGTCGGAGTGCGCACGGCAACGCGCCTGATCCATGAAGGCAGCATGTGACTCTTATAGTCTTTTTTTGGGCCCGCGCGCGCCCACAAGTGCTAAAATAGACTTGTATTGTGAGGGTTCCATGAGGACTGTCACCGCGCGTAAAATTCGCCAGCTTGGGCCTCGGACGGCAATTGCGACCAGCCGTGGCGAGCGTGTGTACCGAGGCGTGTTGGTCTCTACTCCGACCATTGGCCGCGGCTTGGTGATTTTTCGCGACCAAAGCGGCAACCGCATGGTGACCACGCCAGTGCGACGTATTCTCACGGCATCAGACAGCCGAACCATTTACGTCGAGACTGACAATAGCGTTTATCGCCTGACGTTTGCATCGCAAACGAGCTAACGCCTACCCGCAATGCCGTTCGCGTAAGCCCCCCCCAATCCGTACGTCCTGAGCTTGTCGAAGGGACGATCCTCGAAGGTGCTTCGACTCCGCGCTTCGCGCTCCGCTCAGCATGCACGGTGTTAAGTGAACGGCATTGGGTCTAGCGGGGGACCGACCCCCGCCCGCTATTCTTCTTGCGCCATCATCGCTTCTTGCGCGATGGGTACGTGTGACTGCATCGACTGCGTCGCCGCTGCTTCTGGACGCGGCAGGTCGACGTTGACGGTCATGCGCTTGTACGCCGCCAGGCCAGTGCCGGCCGGGATCAGGCGGCCCATGATGACGTTCTCTTTGAGGCCACGCAGGTAGTCGATCTTGCCGCAAATCGCCGCCTCGGTGAGCACCTTGGTGGTCTCTTGAAACGACGAGGCCGAGATGAACGACTCGGTCGACAGCGACGCCTTGGTGATACCGAGCAGCAAGGGTTCGCCTTTGGCCGGCTTGCCGCCTTTTTGCAGGACGCGCTCATTTTCCTCTTCGAAAATGTGGCGCTCGATGTGTTCGTCGACGAGAAAACCGGTGTCGCAAACATCAACCACGCGAATGCGGCGCAGCATCTGACGCACGATCACTTCGATGTGCTTGTCGTTGATCTTGACGCCTTGCAGACGGTAAACTTCCTGCACTTCGTCGACCAAGTACTTGGCCAGCGCCTTTTCGCCGAGCACCTTTAAGATGTCGTGCGGATTGGCGGCGCCGTCCATCAGCGGCTCACCGGCGCGCACCCGATCGCCTTCGCGCACCGACAGATGTTTGCCCTTGGAGATGAGATACTCTTTGGCTTCGCCGACGTCCGGCGTAATCACCACTTTGCGCTTGCCCTTGGTGTCCTTGCCGAACGAAACTACGCCGTCGATTTCCGAAATCACCGCGTGCTCTTTCGGTTTGCGCGCTTCGAAAAGTTCGGCGACGCGCGGCAGCCCACCGGTGATGTCTTTGGTCTTGGTGGTTTCGCGCGGCATCTTGGCGATGACGTCGCCGGCTTCGATGGTGTCGCCTTCGCTAACGTAAATGTTGGCGCCCACCGGCAGGAGATAGCGCGCATCTTGTGTCGAATGCGGAATCTTGAGCGTCTTGCCGTGCGCGTCTTTGAGCGAAATGCGCGGCCGCGTGTCGGCATCCTTCGACTCGATAATCACCTTGCGCGACAGGCCAGTGACTTCGTCGAGCTGTTCTTGCATGGTCACCGAGTCGATAATGTCGCCATACTTAATCGTTCCTGAAACTTCGGTCAGGATCGGCATCGAGAATGGATCCCACTCGGAGAGCAGCGTTTTGGCAGCCACCTTTTGGCCCTGTTCAACCAGCAGTTTGGCGCCATAAGTGAGTTCATAGCGCTCGCGCTCGCGACCGGCATCGTCGATGATTACCAGCTCACCGTGGCGGTTCATCACCACGCCGTAGCCCTGTTTGCGCACGATCTGGGTGTTCTCGAATTTGATCGTACCTTCGTTGCGCGATTCGAGCGTCGACTGCTCGGTCTTCACCGTGCCGACGCCGCCGATGTGAAACGTGCGCATGGTCAGCTGCGTGCCCGGTTCACCAATCGACTGCGCGGCGATGACGCCCACCGCTTCGCCGATGTTGACCATGTAACCACGCGCCAAATCGCGACCGTAGCAGTGAACGCAAATGCCGCGACGAGTCTGGCAGGTGAGCACCGAACGAATTTTTACTTTGTCGATGCCGGCAGCGTCGATCTTGCGGACTTTGTCTTCGTCAATCTCTTGGTGCGAGGCTACCAGCACTTCGCCGGTGTACGGATCAACCACGTCCTCTTGCGCGACGCGGCCGAGGATACGATCGCCGAGCTGCTCGATAATTTCACCGCCTTCGACCAGCGGCGACATTTCGATGCCTTCCATGGTGCCGCAATCGGAATCGGCAATGATGGCGTCTTGCGCCACGTCGACCAGCCGGCGCGTCAAATAGCCCGAGTTGGCGGTCTTGAGTGCCGTGTCGGCCAGACCCTTGCGGGCGCCGTGCGTCGAGATGAAGTACTGCAGCACCGAGAGACCTTCGCGGAAATTGGTGGTAATAGGCGTCTCGATGATTTCGCCCGAAGGCTTGGCCATCAGGCCACGCATGCCAGCGAGCTGCCGAATTTGCTGCTGCGATCCACGCGCGCCCGAATCGGCCATGATGAAGATCGGGTTGAACGACGGCGTTTTCTTTTCCTCGCCGGTGGCCTCGTCGGTGACCATCTCCGAGCCAATCTCGTCCATCATCTCTTTGGCGATTCGCTCAGCGACCTGGGCCCAGATGTCGACCACTTTGTTATAACGCTCACCGTCGGTGATGAGACCTTCGGTGTACTGCTCTTCGATCTCGTTTACTTCCTTGGTGGCGGCATCGAGCTCGCGCTTTTTCGCCGCCGGAATCCGCATGTCATCGATGCAAATCGAAATGCCAGCCATGGTGGCGTACTTGTACCCGAGGGTGCGCAATGCGTCGGCGAGAAGAACCGTTTTCTTCTGACCGCCCTGGCGATAGCAAGCGTCGATGAGATCAGCGAGCTGCTTTTTGCCGAGCACGCGGTTGACGTACTTGAACGGAATCCCATCCGGTACCATCTCCCACACCAACAGGCGCCCGACGGTGGTGTCGACCATGCCTTCGCCTTCGACGCGGCACTTGATCTTGGCCTGCATGTCGACTTCGCCGTGATCGTAGGCCATGCGAACTTCGGCCATCGAGGCATAGACTCCCTGCGATCGGTGCCCGTGTTTGAGCTGATCGCGAGTCGCCTCACGGTACTCGCCTTTGGCGAATATGCGATCGCGGGTCATGTAATAAAGGCCGAGAACGATGTCTTGCGACGGAATGATGATCGGCTTGCCGTGCGCCGGACTCAAGATGTTGTTGGTCGACATCATGAGCACGCGCGCTTCCATCTGCGCTTCGATCGACAGCGGCACGTGCACTGCCATCTGATCGCCGTCGAAGTCGGCGTTGAAGGCGGCGCAGACCAGCGGATGCATCTGAATCGCTTTGCCTTCGATCAGCACCGGCTCGAACGCTTGAATGCCCAAGCGATGCAGCGTCGGTGCGCGGTTGAGCAGCACCGGATGCTCTTTGATCACGTCTTCTAAAATGTCCCACACTTCTGGGCGCTCTTTTTCAACCAGCTTCTTGGCGCTCTTGATGGTGGTAACCAGGCCGCGCTCTTCGAGTTTGTTGTAAATGAACGGCTTGAACAGCTCGAGCGCCATCTTCTTCGGCAAACCGCACTGGTGCAGTTTCAGCTCCGGACCGACGACGATGACCGAGCGGCCCGAGTAGTCGACGCGCTTGCCGAGTAGGTTCTGACGGAAGCGGCCCTGTTTGCCCTTGAGCATGTCCGAAAGCGATTTGAGCGGGCGCTTGTTCGGACCGGTGATGGTCTTGCCGCGACGACCGTTGTCGAACAGCGCGTCAACAGCCTCTTGCAGCATGCGCTTTTCGTTGCGAATGATGATCTCGGGCGCGTTAAGTTCTTGCAACCGCTTAAGCCGGTTGTTGCGGTTGATGACGCGGCGATACAGATCGTTGAGATCGGAGGTGGCAAAACGACCGCCGTCGAGCGGCACCAGCGGACGCAAGTCGGGCGGAATCACCGGAATCACTTCCAGCATCATCCACTGCGGCTGGTTACCCGAACCGTTGAACGCCTCGACAACCTTGAGTCGCTTGGCCAATTTTTTGCGCTTGGCTTCGCTGGTGGCTTCACGCATTTCTCCGCGCAGCTGCTCGGCCAGTTCCTTGATGCCGCGGTTGTCATTCTTGGCGCCGCGCTCGAGTGCGATCAAAAGCTCGCGAATCGAATCAGCTCCCATGCCGGCGGTAAATCCCTCTTCGCCGACCTCTTCGAGCAGTTTTTGATAGCGCTCCTCGGTGAGCAATTCGCCACGCTGCAATCCCGAATTCTTGGGATCGACGACGACGTAGCACTCGCAATAGAGAACTTTTTCAAGTTCTTTGAGAGTGATGTCGAGCAAGTTGCCGATGCGCGAAGGCAGCGACTTCAGAAACCAGATATGCGCCACTGGCGTGGCAAGCGTGATGTGGCCGAGTCGCTCACGCCGAACCTTGGACTGAATCACTTCGACGCCGCACTTTTCGCAAACAACGCCGCGATGCTTCATGCGCTTGTACTTGCCGCAATTGCACTCGTAGTCTTTGACTGGGCCAAAGATCTTGGCGCAAAAAAGACCGTACCGCTCCGGCTTAAAGGTGCGGTAGTTGATGGTCTCCGGCTTCGTGACTTCGCCGTGTGACCAATCACGGATCTTATCCGGCGAGGCCAAGCTGATTCGGATGGCACTGAACGAGAGCGGATCTTTTGGTTTTTCAAAGAAATTGAAGATGTCTTTCACGTTCGCTCTCCTTTATGGTTTTGATGAGCAATCACCGCAATCATCAATACACTTTACATATGCATCACATTTAACGCTTATACAGCCGTATACACAGGGAAGCGTACTGCGAATGCAATTCTTGTGCGAACCGTTCAGCTTGCCGTTCAAATCCGCCTGGCACTGCTCGACTCTCCCATTGAATTCGCCACATGCGACTGCCTTGGAACAGAGCTCGTCGGCGCCAGCTCCACACGCACTGAAACAACAGGCCAACAAACTGAGCACGATCGCAGCGCTCAGCACTCTCCTCATCGCGCCCGCACGAGACTTGGCGAGGTCGTGAATGCGAGACCAGTCACCTTCGATCAGCGCTTCTTTCTTCGCGCGCGACCAGCCCTTCAATTGTTGTTCCCGCTCCACCGCTTCGTCGCGCGTCGCAAACTCAGCGCTGTAGACCAACTCAACTGGGTGCCGCGTTGCGGTGTATCCCTGGACAGCTCCAGTCTGGTGTTCAGCCACGCGTTTCTCGAGATCGTCCGTCTGACCGACATAATACGAACCGTCGCTGCAGCGGAGCATGTATGTGAAAAACGGCTTCATCTAGTATCTAGTCCCCCGGCCATCCTTCGACTCCGCGCTACGCGCTCCGCTCAGGACACACGGAAACAAGAAAACCCCGATTGCCCTGAGCGAAGTCGAAGGGCGGCTCACTCTCATGCTCCAATCTTCGCCGCGGCTTCGCGCGCCATCTGCTGCACCGTGGAAATCGGCTCTTGTTGTTGACGAGGAGCGCTTGGATCCTCGATGAGCTCGACATTGAGACAGAGCGACTGCAGTTCCTTGAGCAGCACGTTGAACGACTCCGGCAGGCCCGACTCGAGCGTGTTTTCGCCCTTGACGATCGCCTCATACATCCGGGTGCGGCCGATCACGTCGTCGGATTTGACGGTGAGGAATTCCTGCAGCGCATAGGCCGCGCCATAGGCTTCCATCGCCCACACTTCCATTTCGCCGAGGCGCTGACCACCGAACTGCGCCTTGCCTCCGAGCGGTTGCTGCGTCACCAGCGAGTACGGACCAATCGAACGAGCGTGGATCTTGTCGTCGACCAAGTGATGCAGTTTGAGGATGTACATGATGCCGACGGTGACGTCGTGCGCGAACGAATCGCCCGACTTTCCGTCAAACAGCGTGCGCTGCCCGTTGGTGTCAAGGCCAGCCATGGTGAGCGCGGCTTTGATTTCTTCTTCTTTGGCGCCGTCGAACACTGGCGTTGCCATGTGGACGCCGCGCCGCAACCGATCGGCAAAGCGCACGATGTCGTCGTCTTCCAGTTTGCCGATGAACTCGTGCGCCTGCTCGGTGGTGTAGATCTTGTTGAGTTTTTCGCGCAGCACTTTGGCGTCGTATTGCTGGTGCATGTAGGCGTCGATTTGGCGCCCAAGTTCGCGCGCCGCACCGCCCAAGTGACACTCGAGAATCTGACCGACGTTCATACGACTGGGAACGCCGAGCGGGTTGAGCACCACGTCGACCGGCGTTCCGTCCTCGAGAAACGGCATGTCCTCTTCGGGCAGAATGCGCGACACCACGCCCTTGTTGCCGTGGCGACCGGCCATCTTGTCGCCGACTGCAAGCTTGCGCTTGATCGCGACGTAGACCTTGACCATCTTGATCACGCCGGGTGGCAATTCGTCGCCCTTGGTCAGCTTGGCGATCTTGTCTTTGTATAGACCGTCGATCGAGGCGACGTCGTCTTCCAGCCGCTGACCAAGTTGCGTCAGCTTCTCTTCGGTCTTGCCACCACCTTCGACGACTTGCAGCTCGGGATAGTAGCGCACCGGGATTTCGTCGAGCTCAGCGTTACCAAGTTTGACGCCCTTGGCCGACAGCACTTTTCCCTTGTCGTCGACCAAACGCGACGCCGTGGTCTTGTTGAGTAGCAGGCGACGCATCTTCTGATGATACGAATCTGCGATGATCTTGATCTCGTCGCGCTGGTCGGTCACCAACTTTTCACGCTCGGCGTCTTCGATATCCTTGGCGCGTTCGTCTTTTTCAGTGCCCTTGCGCGAAAACACTTTGGCACTGATGACGATGCCCTGCACACCAGGAGGTACGCGCAGCGAGGAGTCGCGCACGTCGCCCGCCTTCTCGCCGAAAATCGCGCGCAGAAGTTTTTCTTCTGGCGACAGCTGGGTCTCGCCCTTGGGCGTGATTTTGCCGACCAGAATGTCGCCCGGTTTGACCTCGGCGCCAATGCGCACGATGCCCGATTCGTCGAGGTCCTTGAGCGCCTCTTCACCGACGTTGGGAATGTCGCGCGTCACGTCCTCTTTGCCGAGCTTGGTGTCGCGGGCGACGCACTCGAACTCTTCGATGTGAATCGAAGTAAAAATGTCGTCTTTGACCAACCGCTCGGAAATCAAAATCGAGTCTTCGAAGTTGTAGCCGCCCCACGGCATAAACGCGACCATGACGTTTTGGCCGAGCGCGAGCTCGCCCATTTCAGTCGCCGGCCCGTCGGCGATGACATCGCCTGGCTTGACTCGATCGCCACGCTGGACGATCGGTTTTTGGTTCATGCAGGTGTTCTGGTTCGAGCGCTGAAACTTCACCAGAGTGTAAATGTCAGGCTTGGCCGAAAGCGGATCGTGATCGCCACTGTCGACTGGGCGAACCACAATGCGAGCCGCGTCCACCGACTCCACGATGCCTTCGCGTCGCGCCACCAGGGTGACGCCAGAGTCGCGAGCAACGATGCCTTCGATGCCGGTGCCGACCAGCGGCGCCGCCGTCTTGACCAGCGGTACCGCCTGGCGCTGCATGTTCGAACCCATCAGTGCGCGGTTGGCGTCGTCGTTCTCAAGAAACGGAATCAGCGACGCTGCGACCGAGACCAGCTGATTCGGCGACACGTCCATCAAGTTGACTTCTTCGGCCTTGGTCATCACAAAGTCGCCGTTGTGGCGCGCCGACACCGTCGGGGTGATGAACTTGCCCTTCTTGTCGATCTGAGCGTTGGCCTGGCCGATGTGGTGGCCCTCTTCCTGCAGCGCCGAATAAAATTCGACCTTGTCTGAGACGTGGCCGTTCTCGACTTTGCGATAGGGCGTCTCGATAAAGCCGAACTCATTGACGCGCGCATAGGTCGACAGCGACGCGATGAGACCGATGTTCGGACCTTCCGGCGTTTCAATCGGACAGATACGACCATAGTGTGTTGCGTGCACGTCGCGCACTTCGAAGCCGGCGCGCTCGCGGGTCAGACCGCCCGGACCAAGGGCAGAAAGACGCCGCTTGTGCGTGACTTCCGAAAGCGGATTGGTTTGATCCATAAATTGCGACAGCTGCGACGAACCGAAATACTCCTTGACCACTGCGCTCACCGGCTTGGCATTGATGAGGTCGTGCGGCATCAGCGTTTCGATCTCTTGCGACATCGACATACGCTCTTTGATCGCGCGCTCCATCCGAACCAAGCCAATGCGATACTGATTCTCCATCAACTCACCGACGGCGCGAACCCGGCGATTGCCGAGGTGATCGATGTCGTCGATGTTGCCCTTGCCGTTCTTAAGCTCGATGAGGTAACGAACGGTCTCTAAAATGTCGCGCTTGGTCAGCACGCAATGCTCAATCGACTCTTCGACCTTGAACTTATAATTGAGCTTCAAACGGCCGACCTTCGACAAGTCGTAGCGCTCGGGGTTGAAGAAAAGATTATTGAACAGATTGCCCGCAGTCTCTGGCGTCGGTGGATCGCCGGGACGCAACCGCCGATAGATTTCTAAGATCGCCTCTTCGGGTGACGCCAATTTGTCGGCTATGAGGGTGTCGCGCAGATAGCTGCCGACGTTGAGCCCGTCGATAAACAGCACCTTGAACGACTCAATGCCGTGCTCGCGCAACTCATCGAGCTTGGGTTCCGAGATTTCTTCGTTGCACGACAGCAACACTTCGCCGGTGTTTTCGTCGATCACATCATTGGCGGCGACTTTTCCGACGACGTCGCCAACTTCGACCGCCAGCCGATCGACTTTGGAATCTTGCAGCTTCTTGATCGCGGCGCGGGTGAACTTGCGGTTCTTCTTCACCAAGATTTCGCGGCTGTCGGGATGGCGAATGTCGCGGGTAGCGCGCTGGCCCGGCAACAGATCATACTCGACCGATTTTTCGTACTTTTTGCCTTCGCCGAGATAGACCGTCTCGGTCGAATAAAAATAGTTGAGCAGCTCTTCGCTCGAATAACCGAGCGCACGCAGTAGCACGGTGGCGTGCAGCTTACGGCGACGATCGATGCGAACATGCAGCAGGTCCTTGGGGTCGAATTCAAAATCGAGCCACGAGCCGCGGTAAGGAATCACTCGCGCCGAATAAAGCAGCTTGCCCGACGAGTGGGTCTTGCCCTTGTCGTGATCGTAAAACACACCCGGCGATCGATGCAGCTGAGAGACCACCACGCGCTCGGTGCCGTTGATGATGAAGGTGCCGTTTTCGGTCATCAGCGGCAGTTCGCCGAAATAGACCTCTTGCTCTTTGACGTCGCGAATCGACTGCGAGCCCGACTCTTCGTTGGTGTCCCAAACCACCAAACGGATCACCACCTTGATCGGCGCCGCAAAGGTCATGCCGCGCTGGCGGCACTCGTCGACGTCGTACTTGGGGCGGTCGAGTTGATACGAGACGAATTCCAGCGATGAGGTCTCCGAAAAATCCTTGATCGGAAACACGCTCTTGAACACGCCCTGCAGACCAAGATCCTCGCGTTTGTCGGGCGCGATGTCTCTCTGCAAGAATTTCTGGTAGGACTGCTTCTGGATGTCGATCAGGTTTGGAATGTCGATAATTTTGCCAATCTTGGCGTAATTTTTCCGAACCCGAAAATTATTCTGAATCGCAGAAGCCATTGACACCTCTCGGGCAACGACGCGCGCTGCCCTCAAATGGGACAAGGCCCGCTAGAGAAACCTCTTTAGCGAACCGATTTGTCCGGCCCCAAAACTAGTTACCATCTCCGACAATCATCCATTCGCCCTGGGCAACTTCGCTCAGCATGCTCGGCCGTCCGTGCGTCCTGAGCCTGTCCTGAGCCTGTCGAAGGACTACTTGATCTCGACGGTGCCGCCCGCTTCGACGATCTTCTTCTTGATGTTCTCGGCGTCATCCTTCGACACGCCCGCCTTGATCTCTTTCGGCGCGCCGTCGACCAGATCCTTGGCCTCCTTGAGTCCGAGGCTGGTGAGTTCGCGAATCGCCTTGATGACGGCAATCTTGTTGCCACCGGCGGTCGCCAGCGTCACCGTGAACTCGGTCTGCTCGGCTGCCGCTGCGGCTGGAGCCGCGGCAGCGGCGGGACCCGCCACTGCAACCGGCGCGGCTTTGACGCCCCACTTGTCCTCGAGCTTCTTGGTCAGATCGGAGATCTGCATCACCGTCAGGCTCGAAAGCGATTCAACAATTTGTTCCACATTCACGTCGGCCATTTCTCTCTCTCCTTAAATTACTGGATTGTTTCTCGCGTAAAAGTTTCAGCCTCCTGCTCGCTCTTTCGCAGAGAGCAGGTAAACAAAATTCTGCGCACCGGCGCTGAGGGTGCGCACCAAATCGGTTGCCGGAGCCAGGAACGTCGCCAGCAACTTGGCCCGCAACTCGTCTTTGCTCGGCATCGACGCCAGCGCTTCGACCCCTTTTTGGTCGAGCACCTGGCCCTCGAAATAGCCGCCTTTGACGACAAATTTTTCTTGGTCTTTGGCAAACTTGGTGGCGACCTTGGCGGGTGCCGACGGGCTTTCATACGAAAAGATAATCGCGGTCGGCCCTTCGAGATACTTGGCCATCCCCTCGAGCTCGGTGCCCTTGGTCGCGAGCTTGACCAGCGTATTCTTGTAGACGCGGTACTCGCTCTGCACCTTGCGAAATTCGTCGCGCAGCGAGGTCACCGTCGGCACGTCGAGGCCGCGATAATCTGCCAGCACCACCGAAGTGATTCGACCGAGCTTTTCCTTCAGCTCAGTGATCTGACTGTCTTTGGTTACCCGATCCATCTGAAACTCCAGTCTCAGCGGGAGATTAAGTCGATCGCTCGACACCCGCGGTCATTGACGTGGCTTGTGAATTAAGCTTCCGCGAACTTGGCCTGTACTTCATTCACGTCGATACGAATGCTCGGGCTCATCGTCGTCGACACTGCCACCGACTTCATGTAGGTACCTTTGGAGGTCGACGGTTTGAGCTTGTAAATGAGCTCAAACAGGGTCCACGCGTTGTCGCGCAATTTGTCGCCGCCAAAAGAAATTTTGCCGATGCGCGCATGCACGATGCCGCTCTTTTCCGCTTTGAATTCGACCCGGCCGCCCTTGAGCTCTTTGACCACTTTGCCGATGTCGAACGTCACCGTGCCGACTTTCGGGTTGGGCATCAGTCCGCGCGGACCGAGCACGCGACCGAGCTTGCCGACCAAACCCATCAGGTCTGGCGTCGCCACCACCGAGTCGAAATCCATAAAATTTTCTTTTTGGATTTTGTCGACCAGATCGTCAGCACCGACAATGTCGGCGCCGGCGTCCTGCGCCTCTTTGGCCTTGTCGCCTTTGGCAAACACCGCCACTCGCACTGTCTTGCCGGTACCGTGCGGCAGATTAACCGCGCCGCGCACCATCTGATCGGCGTGTTTGGGATCGACGCCGAGCCGAACCGCAACATCGACGCTCTCGTCAAATT
>JAHFDU010000283.1 GCA_023248835.1 Myxococcales bacterium
GCGCGTTGGTGCCGCCATTTGCCGGCTGCTACGATCCCAAAATCGGCGGCGCGCCCGCGTGTCCGCCCGACAATTGCCAGACCGGATGTCGCAACGACACCGACTGCGACTCTTCTTGGCAGTTCTGCCGACCGCCAGGAGGTAGCGTGACTCAGTGCGGCGGAAGCGGCACCTGCTGGAGCGACAGCGATTGTCCATCCGACCATCGATGCGCCCCTAATCCTTGCACAGACCAGGCCGGCAATCAGTGTTTTCCGTTGTGCCACACCAACAACGACTGCGGCGACGACTCCGCTTGCGTCAGCGGAGCATGTATCTATCCGTTTTGTACATCCGATCGCGACTGTCCAGCCCAGTTCACCTGCAGCCACCCGCGCGATACCGGCGATCGAGCGTGCTATCGCGAGAGCTGCCGCAGCGACAGTGAATGTGGCGGCAGCGGCGCCTGCGTCACCGGTAAGTGCTACGATCAGCTTGGCACCTGTCAGGGGGGTGAGTGAATTTGACAAACATTCGGCATTGCGGTTATGAGGGCACATGAGCACACGATGTTGTCTGCTAATGCTGTTCGCGGCTTGTCGCACTGGGCTGCCGAGCGAAAACGGTACTAATCTCGGCGACGTAATTCCAGTCGAGTGCAAAACCCTCGACGAGGCGCGTTGCAAACTTGAAACCAATTGCGCTGCCGACTATTGCGACAAATGCGGCTGCACCCCGGCGCCGTTTGTGGGCTGTCGCGACAAGAACACCACAGCGCCACTGTGCTTGCAGGCCGCGTGCGATTTCAATGCTTGCGACCCTTGCGCCAATCTCGACGAAAAACAGTGCGCCGCGAACCACGCGTGCAAGGCGTTCACCTGCCCCGACTGCAACGGATCTTACTTTGCCGCTTGCTACGATCCAAAACACGATCCAAAACGACCGCAGCCGCCTCCCATCTGCCCAGTACCCCATTGCCCCAACGTTGGTTGCCGTGACGCCAACGACTGCGGACCTTGGTCTTACTGCCAGTCGCCTGGCGGAATGCTTGGAACCTGTCACGTCGACGATGACTGTACTGGAGACCAACTCTGCCTCAATGGATCGTGTGGAATGAAAAAATGCGCTACGGAGAACGACTGCCCGACGCTGTTTCGCTGCCAACAGGGGGCCGGACCGCATTCGTGTGTGCGCCGGTCATGCTTGAAAGACGGCGAATGTAGCGGCGGCTTTTGCGTCAACAACACCTGCTACAAACAACTTGGCACCTGCGTCGGCGACGGCTAGCCAAACAAGATCGATTTGCGATCCTTGAGTAGCTCGTCGACCATGGACTGAATCTTGGCGCGCACCTGCTCCGCTAATTTGTTGACCAAAATTCGATCATTGGCACCCTCGACGCCGTACTCCGCGTTGAAGTAGAGCGGCTCGCCAAAAGCGATCATCCACTTGGTCGGGAACGGCAGCGCGCCGAGCGGACCGAGCAGCGGGAAAGTCGGCGTGATCGGAACATAAGGAACGCCGATCGAACGCGCCAACCAGGTGATTTTTGTCAGCATTGGATGGATCTCTTCGGCGCCGATCACAGCGGTCGGAATGATCGGCGCATCGCACTTGAGCGCCAACTTGATAAAGCCGCCGCGACCGAAGCGCTGGAGCTGATAGCGCTCGGAAAAAAGTTTGCCGATGCCTTTGATTCCCTCCGGGAAAACCGCTACCAGCTGATCTTTGTGCAAAAGGCGTTCGGCGTTTTCGGGGCAGGCGCGCACGCCGCCAATGCGGTTGATGAGCGTGCCGAGATAGGGAAAATGAAAAACAAAATCTTCCACCAGCGGGCGCAACACGCGGTGGGCGGAATGCTCATGACGAACCGCATGCATGATCATGGCGCCATCGTAAGGCAGCGTGCCCGAGTGATTGGCGACGATCAGCGCCCTGCCCTCGTCGGGCAAATGACCAAGCCCTCGGGTTTCGACACGAAAATATTGACGGTACAAGAAATCGAGCATCGGCTCGGCCTTGGCCAGCACGTTCGGATCCTTGCCAAACTCGTCGACGGTGTCGGAGCGATCGCGCATGGCGATGTCGCGGTAGCGGTTCCACAAAAATTCGAGCGGCAGTTTCTGGCGCTCGCCCTGATGTTCAGCGTCGCGCGCGTGCGGCACCACATGTTCACGTACTCGCTCCGAAAGCTCGGTCATCTCTTCGACCAACCCAGCGCGGCGCGGACGTGGCATCCGTCCGCCCTGGCGATCAATCGACGGGCCGTATTCGGATGCAGCCGGCGCGCTCGGCGCCGTGTAAGTAGTCGGCTCTGGCTCTGCCGGCGTGGCTAGGTTCGGAGTCGTCGTGCCGCCGTTTTTCTGGGTCGGCTCTTCGGTCGCAAATGGATCATCGCCGAGCACCTGCTTGGGCGCCATCACAAGACTCCTTGCGTCTGCATCTCACTCGATTTGCGCGTCGACGCTACACCAAGAAAATCTGCAATCGTCGCTTTGATGTCGTATTTCGGTTTGAACCCAAGCACGCGCTTGGCCTTGTCGCCGTCGACGACGCAAAGGTAGCGGAGAAAATCCAAGAAGTTGGGCGGGGTGTCAAATATCTGGGTTGCCCACAACGCCCGGCTGAGCGGCTTGGCGACGAAGTGCGGAAGCATGAGAGGAAACTTGCCCATCATCGCCAGCACCGTCAAATAGGGCAGCACCCCGTCACCGACGATGTTAAACTCGCCGGGGAAGTCACCGCCGACGACGATCTCGAAAGCATCGCTCACGTCGGTCTCGTGGACGAACTGAATCAGTGGATCGTAACCCATCAGCACCGGCGCCACCGGCCGAGAAAAAAAACGGGTGGCAAAATTGCGTATCGTCGGCCCCAGCGTCGCGCCGGTGCGCAGCGTGGTGGTCAGCGTATCGGGATTCTCCTTGCGAAAGCGGCGCACCTGGCGCTCGACTTCGACCTTGTCTTTGACAAAGCGCGAGCGCGTCACTTCGCCGCGCAGCTCGTGATCTTCCGACAAAAAATTGGGGTTGAGCGGATGGGCGCCGTACACCACCGTTTGCGACCACACCACCAGCTTGCGCACTTGGCACTCGGCGACGGCATTGAGCACGTGCATGGTGCCAATCGATTCGAGCTCGTGCGCCCACGCGGCGGCGTGGGTCGGCGCCGAGAGAAACGCTGCGTGCACGACGGTGTCGACGCCCTCTCGCGCAAAAATTCCCGCCAAGTCAGCGTCGGCAGTGGGAATGGTCAGATCGATCTTATGAAATTGCGTCTTGTGCAGTGGAAAGGTCGGTTTGCGAACGTCAATGGCCAGCACCTTGTAGTAACGCCGATCGCGCTCGAGCCTCTTAATCAGTTCAGCGCCGACGAAACTGTAGGCCCCGGTAATCGCCACCACGCGCTGCTCCGGATCGTAGGGCGGTCTTGGCACCAACGCCTTCTTCTTGGCAGCGCGCTTTTTTTCCATGGGCCGTAACCGTAGTGCATGTGGAACTTTGCTTCAAGAAGCTACCCGACCTACCCGCGTGACAGTTTGCACTCACGTCGACGTTGACATGGGCGCTTGACGTTGTCGTTGACCTTGTCGGCGACGGCGACGGCGACGGACTTTTCCCGGTGGTCAGGCTACCCGACCACTTCCAGCCACTCCTATGCGGCCCGGCGCTCAGGTTGAATCACGAACGCAATCCTGAGAGCAAGCGCCACCTTGCAGAGAAAGTCCAGACTCACTTGGCTCACCTGCCCGGCTTCCATTCGAGCGATCGCCGGCTGCTGACTGCCCACCCGACGAGCCACTTCAGCCTGAGACAGCCCGCGCCGAAGCCGAGCCAACTTAAGTCGGGCGATGAGCATTTTCTTTTGTCGAATGATCTCCATGTCCAACGCTGAAAGCCCCAGCGCTCGGCCAAACTCGCGAGCAGTCTTGTACCCAGGGGCGCCCGGAAGTGGGTGTTGATTCGCGGTAAGCGATTTTTACCACCGTCGACAGTCCACAGTCGAGAGTCAAGAGTGGGGAAGAATCGCAAAATCGCGTTGACCATGGCGTAAAATCGATTTTGAAAGGCGAACCAATCCGACCGATTTAATGAATCAATCCGAAACTCTAGACTCTAGACTATCAACTCTCGACGGCGCCCGGACTTTCGGGCGCCCCTGGTCTTGTACCGACTCACCTCGCTCTTTTCGGTTTTTTGTTTCATATTCCAAGCCTCCGCATTCGCGCTTTGACTAGACCGAATTCTCTTCTAAAAGTCGCAAACAGTAGTTGCGGAGATACTCTTCCACCGATTGCGCTTTCCACATTTCAAGCACCTCTGCAGATACTCGATGTCGATTTCTCTGTGCGATCAGAATCGGTCTGGAAAGTAGTTCGCGCCAGGTTTCGATCGCCGCGTTTTTGGCTTGTTTTCCGGTTGCTGAGTTGCTGGCAAACTTTGCCAGATGGTTCAGAGTGAACGCGTGCCAAAATCGGAAGTAGTCATCTCCAAAATCTTCCATGAGAAGTAAGGAGGGGATCGCCTCGACCGCTTCGGCCACCTGCAGCCCGAAGAGCGCGTTTTTGTCGTGCGCCTGCGCCTCGGCTACTTTGTTGAGAATGTACTCATGGCGCCACTCCGCCTCGTGTTCTTTACAACCACCGGCCTCTACATATTCGGCGAGCTGCCCATCGCGGTCGAGGTGAAAATGATTGCAAGCGTAGTCCCAGAAGATCTGCCGAGCTCGGACAAGATTGCTCATACGCGCGCCGACCGTTTCCGCGACTTCGGCCGGAGCTGTCTTCTGAGTTTCTCCAGCGAAACCGTGCGGCCTTTTCGCGCCTCGGCAATCATGTCCCAGAATCGCTCTGAGCGCTCGAGGAGCAGATCTTCGATGTCATCGTCGTCGACGGCGTGAATGGCCGCTACCGGTTTGCCGTTCCGGGTGACGATGATCAGATCACGCTTCGCCGCTTCAATGGTACGCGAAAAATGATTCCTCGCTTCGAACACAGTCATCGTCTTCATGATCACTTCTCTCCTTGGTAAAATTGAGCACTGTCCCGCTTGTGAAGCACCGCGGTGACGGTAACCTGGCCTTTCGACACGTCATAGAACACCCGAAATTCATCGACGCGTAAGCGATAAGTTGCCGTCTGAACCCCGCGCAATCGCTTGATGCGGCTGCGACTGGTACGCTCTGGCTCATGTCGAAGGTGGGTCTCGATCGCGCGAAGGATGGAACTCGAATCCACTCGCTTCATCTTCTTCAGCTGCACTCCGACACCCGTCGAAACGAGGATGCGAAACATAGCAGAATTCTGCTATGTTTCAACGCGTTGGTCAACGCGCTACAGTGCAATGGACGCGCTACCTGCGACTTGTTCTCGCCCTTCGACTTCGCTGCGCTGCGCTCAGGGTGCACGGACCGGGGGGGTGAACGCTTACGATGATAACAACCTACATCCTCGTCGCTGGGTTCGCCCTTTTTTC
>JAHFDU010000284.1 GCA_023248835.1 Myxococcales bacterium
GTCACCGATACGCATGCCCTCATTTGGTTCGCGATCGGTCAGCGGCGCTTGCTTGGTCGACACGCCCTGCGTTTTTACGATCAAGCCGAACAAGGTGGCGCGACGATCTACATTCCCACCATCGTTCTTGTCGAGATTGAAGAGGCAGAGACCGCGGGCCGAATCGCATTCGGCGTCGGCTTCGACGCATGGCTCGATCAGCTGCTGCAATCAAGCAACTATCGACCTACTGATCTTACTGTCGCGGTGGTGAGAAGATCGAGAGAGCTACACGCCATCGCTGAGCGTGGCGATCGGCTGATTGCGGCCACCGCGGTAGAACTCGGCCTTCCGCTCATCACCCGCGATGGAGAGATCGGGCGGGTCTCGCAAGTGCGCGTTCTGTGGTAACCACCATCATGGTGTCGAGAGACCGGGGAAAAGTGCGGCGCGAATTTCTGCTGCGCTCACCGAGAAGCGGCGCTCGAGCTCAGCGAACACGGTGACGTTGAGCCCGGCCGATTTGCGGGTGGCCGACCCCGCGCCTTTGGCGGCGAGCTGCTGGCGACAGAGCAGGTGATAGCTGTGCATCCAGTCGATCCACGGCTCATCCTTGTCCTCGGCGAGCAGGTTGCGGCGACGAATGATCTCTTCGGTCGGCAGTCGATCGAGTTCGCGTAAGGCGCCAGGAAACTCATTTGCCAGCGCGCGCAGCTCGAGTCGCTCTTCGACGCTGTGCCCTGAAATGTCGCGCTGACGAAATGTGAGCATTCGCTCATATTTTTGTAGCAGTGCGTGGCGATCTTGCTGGGTCACTCGCTGGCAGTGACCTTGTCGCACTCTTTGATAAGGTCGTCGGCACTGGGCGCAATCTTGATCCAGCCCGCGGTGTGCTCGGTGCGAGCGTAGTAGGTCGCGGCGGCTGGCGTCGCGCTGGAAGTCGCCTGCGCTGGTGTCGACTTGGCAACTTCGACAAAACCCACCGCTTTTTTGTGCAGCTGATAATCGACGCGTAGTTTGATTTGCGGTTCGCCGTCGACAGGGAGTTCGCCCTTGCCGAGCGGCTCCATTACATACAGTGACCAGACTTTGTCGTGCCAATTCTTGGCCAGTACATCGGCTTGATGAGTTTTCGCCGACACCAGTTTGGTGTTGGCGGGAGTGTCGCCTTCGACCATCAGATCGCGGCGCTTGCCATCGGCGCTGACCGATACTGCGTCGTATTCGCTCGCCTTGAACTTGTGCAAGGAGCGATCGACCAGACGGGAGGCGGCAGCGTCGAGGTCGGACAGAATGCTGCGACCGAGTACATAGACCTGGCTGTCCACTTCGCTTTGCACGTAAGGATCACTGACAGCGTAGAGCGAGCTGCCGATGACAAACTTGGTGGTCGTTCCTTTGGCGGTGATGTTCAAGTGTTTGGTTGGCTTTTCAAGCCCAAGCTCTTTGAGCTTGGCCGGCGGCTGGGTGCCTAGCGCGCGTGTGGCCCGCAGCGGCGCAAAGCGGTCAAACAATTTCCCCGCGTTTTCGTTGCCGCGTAGTTCGCGCTCGGGCGTTTTGCTCTCGGGCTTGGCACTGATGCGTAGCCAAACTTCGCGCTCCTCCCCGCTGCCTTTGGGCGAAAGCTCAATCCACTTGGGGCCATCTTCATAGCGAACCTTTTCAATCTCACTCTTAGAAACCGCCAGCACGGTGACGTCGCTGCCCTTTTGATCGGGCTCGCGCTGCCAGGTGGCGTATGCCAATAGCAGACCGGCAGCGGCGAATCCCCCCTGGACCACAGCACCCTGCATTTTCATGCTGCCTCCTGTACGTCACTGGGTGCGGGCGCTTTTTTGCGCTTGCGATTACGTGTAACAAAAAATCCAAGGCCGAGCACTAGCGCGGGCGCGACAAAAATAATGCAATAGAACCACGCCGCCTCTTGTTTTTGCGTGTGCGCGATCGGCTTGTCGACTTCGCTTGAGACCTCGCCGGTGATCGCCTCTTCGCCGAGCAGCCACTTGACCGGATCGAGCACCAAGTAGGGATTGCCTTGGGTGGCGCCGATCACCGCATCGCCGAGCGCGTCGGAATCGGCGAAGATAAAAGCGCGACTCTCTTCGGCCGGCTTGCCGCCCGATTTTTTTTTGGTGGTGACAGCCGCCAAGTTGTAAGCGCGGCGAGTTTCGGCTGGCGCATCGAATTCAAAATTGTGGTTGAGATCGGCAAACGTCGACGGCAGCGCCCGAATCGAAAAATCGACGCTGAGATCTTTGTTCTTGCTCTTGTCCTCTTCGAGAGATCCAGCCCCGACCAGGATGATCGGAGCCCGCATGCCGGCGTGGCTAAGCGTCGTCACCGACGGATGTGAAGTGTAGGTTCCGGTAGCGATGTTGATGCGATCGCTTGGCTGATAGGTGCGGCGTCCGTACACTTGATCATTGGCGAGTAAGATCGGCGAGAAGCGCACGCCAAAAACCGCAGTGAGCTCTTTGTAATCGCTGCCGACTTCGGGATCGAGGGCGACAAAAACCCGGCCCGAGCGCTCAAAATAGCGCGACAGCGCAGCGATCTCTTCCGGCAAGAAAGGCTTTTCAGGGCCGACGACGAGCACCGCGGCTGCGTCGTTCGGCACGTCGGTGGCGAGTCCTTCTGCGGCGCCAAGGTTGCGCAGCGTATAGCCCTGGCTCGAGAGAATTTCGCGCAGCGACCGAATGGTGGCGCGCTTGTCGGTGTCGCCGCTGCTTTCAGCGGCGCGCTCGCCGTGTCCCGAGGTGAGATAGACGGTGCGTGTGGGCCGCGCCACCAGCAGCATGCGTTTTTGGATCTCTTTGTCGAGGTTCGAAAGTTGCGACCGCGCACTCTCGAGTTCTGTAGGCAGCACCAACAGCTCGTGCCGCTTTTCGCGCGCCACCACTACCGTGTTGTTGGCAGTGACGCCGAGCTCTTTGGCGCGCATCGGCTCGACTGCAAAATCGAGCGTCTCGACATGCAGCTGCGTCGAGTCGCCTTTGAGATCGGAAAAATATTCGTCGACCTGAGCACGTACCTCACTTTGTGGCGAAAAAAACAGGGTCACGTTTACCGGCGCGTCGAGCGAGCGCATCAAGTTGTGCGTCGCTTCACCCGGACGCGCGGTGCGAAAATAGGAGAGGTCGACCTTCTTATCGCGTACGGTGGCGACATAGTTGAGCGCAAAAACAAATACCAGTGCGCTGCCGACCCCAAGTCCGGTGAGCACGCCGTCGCGAATGCGCCGCACGTCGATGCTCGGCGCCTGCGCCACCGCGGCGTAGGCGAATTCGCCCATCAGCACCGCCAGCGAAGAAATCACCCACAGCGCCGGGTAGAGCACCGTCAGCGCACCGGCCAGTTTTGCGTGGTGGCGATCGAGCGGGCCATCAAGAAATTTCGTCGCCAAGTCGGATTGAACGAAATACAGAGCGAGCGCCAAGACGCCGACGCCTTGTAATAGCAAAAACATCCGTTCGGCCCGCTGTCTGCCCGCGTCGCCCTTGCGACGGCGAACGTCGCGCAGCGTGGTCGCCATCACTGCCAATGCCACGCCCACCGCGGTGAGCGCGCGGCCGCTGCCAGCAGCGATGATGCGCTCGCTGACAAAGACCAGCAGCATGCCGACAAAATAGAGAAGAGAGACGGTTGCGCTGGCCATGGTGATCATCTCCAGCGACGCGCTTCCACCACGCGAGTGGCAGCAAACAGCGCAAGGTAGGTGACAGTTAGGTAGTAGACCACGTCACGCAAATGAATGAGCCCCGACTCGAAGGCGGAAAAATGTGGGTAGTAAGCCAGGCCTGAAATGATTTCGTTGACCGGATGTTCGACCTTGCCCGAGACCCAGACCAAAGTGTAGAGGACCACTACCATCGCAGCCGAAGCGATCACCGCCACCACCTGCGAGCGCGCCAGGGCCGATCCGAGTGTGCCGATGGCGAGTACGCCCGATCCCATGAGTAACAGGCCGAAGTAGCCGGCGGCGATGTGGCCGATCGAAACTTTGCCGTTGACCAAAATCAGCGCCGGCATGTAGACCGAGGCGATCAGAAACAGCGCGAGAAAGGCGAAAGCGGCGAGAAACTTTCCCAGCACCATCTGATAGTCGCGCACTGCTGAGGAGTAGAGCAGTGGCAGAGTGCCGAGCTGGTGCTCTTCGGCAAACAGCCGCATCGAAAGGAAAACCGCCGCGCCGGCGGTGCACGCCTGCGCGTCTTGGAAGAAAAAACCGAGTACGTGCGACGAGCGCGCCTCGACGGTCATGGCTTGACTAACAAAGAAAATGCCGATGAGCGCCAGCATCACCGCGCCAATGACGTAGCCGCTCATGGTTCGCAAATAGGCGGCGAGTTCGCGCTTGGCGATCAAAATAATCGCTCGCATTAGTTTTTCCCCTCGCGAGTCAGTTGCAAAAAGATCGATTCGAGGCCGCCGCCGGCTGCTTGATCGACACGCAACACATCCGCTCCAGCCGAGATCAGCGCGCGGACGATGGCAGGGCGGAGGGTTGCCGCTGCGGCTACCTCGAGCGCCACGGAATGCCGGTCGTCGCTCTTGACTCGCACTTCACCGACGTCTTTCACCGAGCGCAGCGCAGCGACGATCTTCGCGGTCGGTGCGCTGGCCACCGGACGTAGTTCGATTTCGACGCGATTGCCGCCGGCCAGCTGCGCCAACTCCTCTTCGCGTCCTTGCGCAATGATCCGCCCCTCTTGAATCACCAACAGCCGATCGCAGGTCTCGCTGATTTCGTGCAAGTTGTGACTCGATAGCAATATGGTGTGTTTTCCGCGCAGCTCGCCGATAAGCTTTCGCATTTCCACGATCTGTGCCGGGTCGAGGCCGCTCGACGGCTCGTCGAGAATCAGCAGCGCTGGGTTGTGCACAATCGCTTGCGCGACACCGACACGCTGCTTGTAGCCGTGCGAAAGACTGCCGATCACTTCGTCGTGTTTGTCAGAAAGCGCAGTTTGCCCTTCCACTTCGGCAACACGTGAGGCAACTTCTTTTGATGAGACGCCGCGCAGCGCGGCGACAAAACTGAGATAGCCACCGACGGTCATTTCGGGATAGAGCGGCGGCGTGTCGGGCAGAAATCCGGTACGGCGGCGAATCTCATGCGCATCCTGCTCGATGTCGATGCCGTCGATTTCGACGCGCCCGGAGGTCGGCAATAGCACGCAGCCGAGCACGCGCAACGTGGTGGTTTTTCCGGCGCCGTTGAGACCGAGAAATCCGATCACCTCGCCGCGCTCGATCGAAAAATTCAAATCTGCGATGGCGGCGCGCTCGCCGTAATACTTGGTCAGCCCCTCAACTCGAATCATGGAGGCTATATCGCTAACTTGGCCGAACTAGTCAAGAGCTGACACCAGGTAACGCACCAAATTCCAAAACCGGCTCCACCGCATGGGCACGCTTGACTCAATGATCAAGGGGTTTCGCAGTACCGCCGCTTATCGCTA
>JAHFDU010000285.1 GCA_023248835.1 Myxococcales bacterium
CCACGCAAGACTCGCTTTCCGACAGTGGTCGTATCCCATCGGTCGGGACTTTCACCCGCGGGTTGCTTCGATTAGTTTCAGCTTTCGCTTCCTCCTTTCCCAGGTTTGCCTGGCGCAATGCCCACAGTCGGGCTCGAATACACCGCCAAGCACAAGAGTGCGATCACCAAGAAGGGCACGGTGCAGGTCTATGATCGATTTTCATTTCCGCTCTCGGGCGACATGCTGTTTAACAAAAATGTGCACTACCAATTCCGCTTCGACAACATCGTCTTCAATCGCGACATAGACGATCACTTGTTCGAGTTGGACCTGCCCAAATCGGTGATCTTGACGCGTTGGGACATGAGTTCGGCCGATGTGTCCGAGGCGGAAATGCGCGCGCAGGCCAGTTTCGACTGTCGACTGCCATCGAAGTTTCCACCAGGATTCGCGCATGAACGCACGGTGCGCGTAGACGGACCGATCCCGGCGTTCACCCTCGTCTATCGTCGCGGGCCACAATTCGTTTTGGTTTCGATGGTAAAGGACACCGGGCTCAGGCCAGCATCGGAAGAGATTGGAATTCCCGTCGATGTCGGCGACCTGCATGGTCGACTCCTCATCAGTCCCACCCTGTCGTCTTACACGTTCGCCAAGAATGGAACCATGGTGATCTTAACCAGCAACTTACCATTCGATGAAATTCTTACGATCGCTGCATCGATCAGTTTCTGATGGAGTGCCGCGTCGCGGAGATCCTCGACGCGGTCGAAGCGGATCCCGATCGTGCCGGACATCTTCTGCACGGTGGTGTAGTTGACGTGGCCGATCGCGAACATGTCGACGCCGCCTGAGCGTGTGCACAGGAAGCAGCCGGCCTTGGCTCCCATCCACTTGAACCCGAGCGGCCCCAGGCGGTCGCTGAACCGCTTGGCGATGCTCTGATCCGCTTCCTTCTTGCCGAGCATGGCTCTGCCTCAGGTTTCTACTTACTCGCTGAACCAAATAGTGCGGCGCCACCGACGGCGAGCAGACTGCGTAGATCGTCGTCGTTGAACGTCAGCTGAATGCCGAAAAAATAGTCGCGGCCGGTGGAGCCGCCGCCGCCGGGGCCGCGGCCGTTGAAGGCATCGTCAAGCCCACCAACGATCCAAATGTGGCGATAGAACTCAAGTGCGGCGAGAAGTTTGAGGCGCGGATAGATGTTGGTGCGAAAATCGAATATGTCGCTCTTGAGTTCGAAGGTGCGAAACCAACTCGACGCGAGTGAGATCGGCAGCTCCATGTCGAGACCGATGCCACCGGATGACTCTTTGATGCCAAAACGGCCGGTGAGTGCCATCTTGCCGTCGAGCAAGAACAATCGTTTGGCGAGCATGAAGCTGAAGCGAAACTTGTCGGTCACGGTCACCGTTTCGGTGTTGCTGGTCACCGGCTTGGTTGGATCGTCGGTGGTGGTAAAGGTGCGCTGACTTGAACGCGAGCCGCGCGGATCGTCGATGAGCTCAATCAAGAAAAACTTGTCGGGGCGCGACTGCAACTGCACCGAGATGTAAGTTTTCAGCGAATTGGCTACGACGTTGTATTCGCTGCGCAGCCCAATCAGCGTCTGTAATCGAGTGATCGAGCCCAAAAAATTGGACGCATCGGTGGTGAGCTGCTCGACGTTGTTGGCGATGGTGTCGTCATTGAGCAGGCGGCCGACGGTACCCTCGCCATTTTTCACCTTGGTCGAAACATCGGCCATGTTTTCTAAGGTGCGGTTGAGGTTGTCAATCGCGGTGCCGAGTTTGTCAAGATCGTTCTGCACTTTCGTCGCCGTCGGGTCGACCTGCTTCTCACCCTTCTGCATCGCTGAACGCAAGGCGTCGGAAGCTTCCCGGATGTTGTCGAGACTCTGGCGTAGATCCTCCGACGGTTTGCCACCGGTCATGCTCTTGATGTCGAGTGCGATGGCGTCGACGTGATGGAGCAGCTGTTCGGCCGCCGCCGAATTCTTGTCGACTCCGGTTTTTACCGAGTTTGCGATGTCTTTGAGCGGGCCGTGCGTCAGCTCGCGTACGTCGAGAAGAATGTCGCGCAAGATCGGCAGCGTCTCTTGAATTCGCACCAGCACGTCGCCAGTGGTCACAGCTTCGACGACGTTCTTAATTTGGCAGTTTTCAGGCTTGATGTCACAACCTTCTCCGAGCGGCTCATTCTTCTTGCTGCCGCTAGGGCCGGTCGGATCCGGCGAAGTCGGCGTGCCCGGATCGATCTCGAGATAGTACTCTCCCAGTAGCGAAGCAGTTTTTTTGAAAATGGTGGCATTTGACCACAGCGGCGTACCGGCGCGCATGGCGATGGTCACACGAGCGCGGGTGGCACGCTCCTCGTCGCTGGGGGGATGCGCCGGCGGCGGCTCGATGCGGCGATCGATGACTTCGCCAACATTGAGACCAGCAATTTGCACGCGCGACTGATTGGCAAGTCCGGTAGCGTCGCTGAACAGCGCATAGACCGAAAAACCGTGCCGTCCGGAAATTCCTTTGGCGACAAACCGAAAGCCAAAGAACACCAGCGCACTGAGCGCGATTGCAGTCAGGCCAACTTTGAGCGCCGCGGACGACGTGTTCACGACGGCGCCACTGGCGGGGCAACAGAGCCGTCTTGTATGCGAATCGCGCCCGACATTTCGATAAACATTCGCACCATCTCGTGGGAGGAGCGCAGCACCTCATCCGGCGATCCACTGACAACGATCTTGCCTTCGTAGAGCATGGAGATGCGATCGGCAATGCGGAAGGTCGAAGCCATGTCGTGGCTGATGACCACACTGGTCACTCCGGTCTCTTTGGAAATATCCCGAATCATGTCGTCGACATTTTTGGTCGCAACCGGGTCGAGCCCAGTGGTCGGCTCATCATACAGAAGGATCTCCGGTTTCAAAATGAGGGCGCGCGCCAGGCCGACTCGCTTGCGCATGCCGCCGGACAGTTCAGCTGGATATTTTTTTTCGGTGCCGGCAAGCCCCAGCGCATCGAGGCGCTTTTTCACTTCGGTGCGAACCTCAGCGCTGTGTTTTCGGGTGTGCTCGAACAATGGAAACCCAACGTTCTCCTCGACGGTGAGCGAATCGAACAGCGCGGCGTATTGGAACAGCATGCCGAACTTGCGCCGGATCGGATTGAGTTCGTACTCGCCGAGCGAAACAATGTCTTCGCCGTCGACATAGATGTGACCCTGGTCGGGCTTGAGCAGGCCCATCAGGTGTTTCATCAACACCGATTTTCCCTGTCCTGAACCGCCGATGACGATGTTGATTTTTCCGCGCTCAATGTCCAGATCGATGCCGCGCAGTACGTGATGTTCGCCAAATGACTTGTGCAGATCGCGAATGCGAATCTGAAATTGCTGGCTCTTTTCCGCGTCGTCGCTCATTTTCGCTGCAAGAACAGAATCACGTCGGTGAGGAAATAGTCGAGCACCAAGATCGTGACAAAGCTACCGACCACCGCGCGGGTGGTGCCGATGCCAACGCCCTTGGCGCCGCCGGACGCGTTGTAGCCCTGCTGACAAGAAATCAGCGTCAGCGCACCGCCGAAGATCGTCGCCTTGATGAGGCCTTGAAGGATCTCGCGATATTCGACCACCGCACGCGCATTCTCGACGAACACGCCGCGATCGACATTTTGCAAATAGACCGCGACGCCGTAGCCGCCGCAAAGGCCGACGCAATTGAAAAGCATGCAGAGCAGCGGCACCATGAGGATGCCAGCGACAACGCGCGGTGTGACCAGATACTGCACCGGGCTGACCGCCATCGTCGACAGCGCATCGATCTGTTCGGTGATGCGCATCGAGCCGAGCTCGGTGGCCATGCCAGCGCCGGCGCGCGCCGCCACCACGATCGAGGTGAACACCGGCGCCAGCTCGCGGGTGAGCGCGATGCCTAAGGTGGCCCCGACGTAGCTCTCAGTGCCGAACTGCCGCAGCGCCGAGGTGAGCTGCAGCGCAAATACCATGCCCACAAAAGCGCCGATCATCGCGACAATGCCAACCGACTCGACGCCGATAAACTCCATCGCTTCGAGGTAAACCCTCGTGCGAAATGGGCGCTTGAACAGCCAAAACGCAGCGCGTCCGAGTAGGGTCAAGTGATCGCCCACCAATTCGACGATATGCACCGGAGTCATCCACAGCCGATCGACCGCGCGGACAGTGTGTTGCCAGATTCTAGAGCGCGCCGATTCCATTACCGGTCACCGATGTAGACGCGCGGCACGCGTTTGGAAACGCCACAAAAAATCTCCCACGAGATGGTATTGCCCCAGGCAGCGATTTCGTCGGCCCAGATCGATTCACTTCCCTGCCGTCCGAGTAGCACCACTTCGTCGGTGATGTTGCACTCGACGTCGGTGACATCAACCATGCACATGTCCATGGTGATCGCGCCCACTACTGGTGCACGTTTTCCAGCAACCAGCACCTGGGCCCGCCCAGTCAAACTGCGCGGATAGCCATCTGCATAGCCAACTGGCAAGGTGGCAATTTTGGTTGCCCGCGCGGTGCGAAAAAGCGCTCCATAAGAAACCGACGCTCCGGCTGGCAAGTCGCGCAAGGCGACGACGCGCGTTTTTAGCTGCAGCACCGGAGAAATGCCCTCGTAGCGAAAGCCGCCCGATCCATAACCGTACAGTGCGAGCCCGGGGCGAATCAGATCGCCGCGCGCCGAGACAAATCTGAGTGACCCGGCCGAATTGGCCAAGTGAACCACCAGCGGCCGCAAATTGCGTTTGGCGAACTCGAGTCGCGCAGATTCGAATTCGCGAACTTGGGCCTGCGAAGGCGTCTCGTCGCTGCTGTCGGCTTCGCCAAGATGACTGCAAACACCCTCGAGCTCGAGCTTCGGTTGGGCTAAAAGCGCTTCGAGAAATTGAGGCAGCTCCCCGCGCCTCAGGCCAAGTCGCGCCATTCCGGTGTCGATCTTCACGTGAATGCGCAAGCGCGACGCGTGGTTTTCCTCGACGGCGCGCGCCAACAGCTCGAGGTCGCGCAAGTCTGAAACCACCGGCGTCAAACTGTAGGCGACGACATCGCGGTGAGAGAAACCGTAGAAGCTGCCGAGCACGACGATCGGCGCAGTGACGCCAGAGCGGCGAAGTTCAATCCCCTCTTCCACCAGCGACACCGCAAAGCCCCAGACTTGCTTTTCCAGCGCGCGCGCGCAGGCCACCGCGCCGTGACCGTAGGCGTCGGCTTTCAGCACCGCTAAGACGCCGGTTTTCGGTCCCACCGCGCTTTGGATGACGCTCAAGTTTTTGCGCAGCGCCCCGAGATCAACCTCGGCGACCGTCGGCCGGATGTCAGTGCGTATGTCGTAGATCGAATAGATGGCGGTGTTTGTATCGTAAAAACGGCGGCCTGTGACAACAATTACAATGTGCGGCGGCGCCCATGAGAATTTTTTGGCGT
>JAHFDU010000286.1 GCA_023248835.1 Myxococcales bacterium
GCTGCTGAAGAAGCTTGATCCAACTGACCCGCCGAAAACCGCGGTCGCACAGAATCGTCGTCGTCACCTCGGCTCGACGGAGAACATCGGCGAGCACGCGCAAAAAAGTATTCTCTCTTTGATTCTGCGAGCGCATTCGCACCTGTTTTTCAAAACCTTGAACAAAGAGTGGAATGCCCCGTTTGCCAACCACCACACCAGCGACGAGAAGCCGCAGGTCGCTGTGCCACTCTGTCCAGTCTATCGCGATGGTCAAATGGCGACCTGGTCCACGCACCAGCAGTCGCGCCCATTGCGCCGTGAATTCCAGATATTCGACGCGATGATTTCTCAGCAGGCGGTAAAATCGATTGAGCGCGCTATCCAGTCGAGTGCCGAGCCAACGCGCCACTGTTGTGGCGATCGCGATCGATCGTGCCTGCCCGGTCACCGCAATCGCGGCGATGAACAGCCCCATCACCGTGCGATGTCGTTTGTCGCTCAACGTACTTAGCAACGGAACCAAAAACGGGTATCTCTTTTCTGGGCTCACGGTTCCTCCTTTTGTTTGTCCTCAAACAAACTCTCGAGGAGAACCGTGAGCTTTTCTACTATTAGAACCGCCTATCTCGTAAGTGATCGATAAGATCCAGGTTTTCGTTCATCGAAGTGATGGGCGGTCAGGCCCGTCATACATTGACAGCTAACCGTTTTTAGCATTTCATATAAATAATGCGCTTTTCTATTTTCGCGCTGGGTTTGCTGCTGGCTGGGGCGCGCGCGGAGGCGAGTCCCGCGCCGATCTTTCCGCCGGTCGAGCTGTATACGCTCAACACACACGAGAGCTATGTTCTGCGCCCGGACAACAGCGGCCGCTTCGGCGCAAGCGAACTTGCAGGATGGACGCGTTTTCTCCGTTGTCACCACACCGGACGCTCGCACGCGATGGCCTGGCGGGTGGCGCCTCTCTTATATGACACCGCGCGCCACTTCGGCCTGCGCCGCGTACTCGTGGTTGCTGGTTACCGTGCTCCGCGCATTGCGCGCCAAAAGGGCAATCCTGCAAGCCCGCACAAGGATGGCCGCGCTTGCGATTTTCGCATTGACGGCATCACCATCGAGGCGCTGCGCGACTATTTGCGCGCCGCCTACAACTACATCGGCGTTGGCTACTATCCCAATTCCAACTTTGTTCATCTCGACGTCGGTCGCAAGAGCAATGTCTACTGGGTTGACACTTCTGCTCCCGGCCAGAGCGCCCGGTATGCTCGCACCTCAACCATCCTGGTCGAGGATGAGCGCGGCCCCCGCGACAAGAGTGACGAAAGCGACGAAGGCGACGACAACAGCAGCGACAAATTGCCGTAACATTTCCGAATTCGCGGGGTCCGCGCGCGGCGGGGGGAGTCTCTATGGGCTTCGCCCGTAGAGGGGGTTCGGACCGAGCCGGCGCAAACGCGCCGAGCGCGAAGTCGAACGGAACGTCCCCTGTCAATGACGAAGGCGACGACAACAGCGGTAACAAGTTGCCAAACGACAGTCTCAGCGAATAATCTACCTTCCTTTCTAAGGGAGGCTTTACATGCGACAAAAAAATATTGCACTGGCGTGCGCCTTGTTCGTTCATTTCGGCGCGGCGCAAGCCAAGAAAAAAGTGGTCAAAGCGGCAACGCCCGCAACTCCGCCGGTGGCGGGATTGATGGGACAGTGGACATGGGGAATGACTCCCGACGATATCTACAAGGTCATGGGCGATGACCTGCGCAAGAAATATTCCGAGCAGGTCAAGATCGAGCGCGACGTCTATCGGCAAGATCAGCTGCGCAAAGAGGAGACCGAGGAGCTCGACAAGGTCAAGGCGACCTACACCAAATTTGAAGGCGAAAAGAGCGGTTGGGACGTGTCGATCATCGACAAGCAATTTGGTCAGAAGAACGACGAGTCGATGCTGATGGTGGGCGAAAAAGATCAGCGCCGGTTTCTGTTTTTCTGGCGCGACAAACTCTACAAACAGTACATCGCTTTTGACGCTGCCCATCCCGTCTTCGTTGGTAAGACGTTTGCCGATTTCGTCAAGATTCTCGACGCCCGCTTTGGCCAGAGCACCGCCAAGCAGACCAAGCTGCGCACCAAAGATCAGACGGTGGTCGATCATTTTGAATGGGCGCCGACAGCGGATGCGCAGGTGTGGGCAATTGACCAATCGAAGTTTTATGGCAACTACTGCCTGGTGCTACGCCAGCCGACGGTTACCGAGCAAGTCGAGCGCGCGCGTGGGGTCGCGCCCAAAGAGGAGAAAGACGGCGTGATCGAATCGGTGGTGACGCCGCAAAAGGTCGAAGGCGATCCCAACGCCGACGTCATCGACGAGGTGGTGGGGCGCAAAGCGATGCGCACCAATCAGGGCCAGAAGCCTGAAAAAGAGGCGGACAAGAAGAATCACAAGAAGGGGAAGTCGAACGATCCGCTCGAGGGGTTGAATCTGTAGGTAGGTGCCGCTTAGTTTGCCAGACAGGCCTGAAGCTCGGTTCCGCAACCACCCATGTTGTCTGCTTTTTGAACGCAGTCCGAAATCGCCATGACTGAGCCGGCGTCGCCGATGCACTTGGTGCTGGTGCATGTGCCGAGTGCAGTCCAAGCCGCGAGAGCCGCTCCGGAAAGCGAAGCTCCCTGGGTCATCGAGCAGGTCAAATACGCTTGAAGGTTTGCCGGATTTGCACAATTCACCGTGACCGCGGTGGCGGCTGCTAAGCAAGTAACGGCGCCGGCATCGCCGCCATCGGCCTTTTTCGCCATGTCAGTCGCCGCGTCGTTTTTCATCGTCATGTCGGGGCCGCCATCCGCTGTTACCGGTGCGGCATCGTCGCACGCGACCATCATGAAACCACAAGTTGCAACCGCCAGCAGTGCTTGTCTCATCTCGAACCTCCTTCTTCGCAAGTGTCCATTTTTGGATCGCTGGAATTTATAGGGGCTCGAGAAAAAAACGTAAAGCAAAATCGTCTCGGGCCGAGCTTATCAAGCCGCTTGCATAAGCAAGAAGTGATCCACCACACCTACAGGCGCGCCTCGCCGCGACGCAAACGACTGTGCTGATAGCCGTAGAAAAAGTAGATGACGAAGCCGATCGCCAGCCAGACCACAAACCGCAGCCAGGTGATGGTTGGTAGCGGCACCATCAGCGCAATACAACAGACGATCGACAGAATTGGCACGACCGGTACGCCGGGACAACGAAACGGACGGGCGCGATCGGGATCGGTGAAGCGCAAGACGATGACGCCGGCAGAAACCAAGACGAAGGCGAACAGAGTGCCGATGTTGGTAAATTCGATCACGTCGTTGAGATCGAAAAACAGCGCCGGAACGCCGACCGCAATGCCGGTGATAATGGTGGTGACGTGAGGAGTATGAAAGCGCGGATGCACCTTGGCGGCAAACGGCGGCAGCAGCCCGTCGCGTGCCATGGCCAAGAAAATGCGCGGCTGCCCAAGTTGAAACACCAGCAGCACCGCGGTCATGGCGATCACCGCGCCAAAAGACATGATGCCGGCAAACCACTCGAGATGCGCCTGTTTGAGTGCCACGGTGAGCGGGTCAGCAACACCAAGATTTTTGTAAGAGGTAATGCCGGTGAGCACCGCCGTGACCGCGATGTACAGCACCGTGCAAATGGTCAGCGAGGCGATCATACCGATTGGCAGATCACGTTGCGGGTTTTTCGCTTCTTCGGCGGTAGTGGAGACTGCGTCAAAACCAATGTAGGCGAAGAACACCAGCGATGCACCGGTCATGATGCCGCGAAAACCGTTCGGCGCAAACGGGTGCCAGTTCTCCGGCTTTACGTAAAAAGCGCCAGCAGCGACAAAGCCGATCACCAGCAACAACTTGAGCGCGACGATGAAGCTATTGAAGCGGGCGCTTTCTTTGATGCCGACCACCAAGAGAACGGTGAGCACTGCCACAATTGCAAACGCGGGTAGGTTGCAGACAATCGCATGGTCAAATAGATGTGGCGCGGAAGCCACCACTGGCGCGGTGGCGTGATTGTAATTGGTGACCATCCAGAACGGCAAATGAATGCCGACGCCGGCGAGAAAATCGACAAAGTAGCCCGACCAGCTGACCGCGACGGCAATGTTTCCAACGGCGTATTCTAAAATTAGATCCCAACCGATGATCCAGGCCAGCAGTTCGCCGAGAGTGACGTAGGCGTAGGTGTAGGCGCTGCCGGAAATCGGGATCATCGACGCCAACTCGGCATAACAAAGCGCGGCGAAAGCGCAGGCAACCGCGGTAATGACGTACGAAAGAATCAGCGCTGGGCCGGCGCCGGTGTGGCCGGCTGATCCTGCTGCCGCGGTGCCGGTCGCCGAAAAGATGCCGGCGCCGATGATGGCGCCGATGCCGAGCGCGGTGATGTCGACTGCGGTGAGGCTGCGAGCCAATCCGCTGCGTTCGGCCTCCTCGGAGGTGGCGGCGACGCTCTTACGACGTAACAATTGTTCGATCATTTCGCCTGCATTAAACATGAGCGGTGAGAAAAATGAAACTGGACAGAGGTGTGTTTGTCGTTACAAACTTCGCCCAATGGGATCGTCTGTTCGGATCGCGCTGGTGGCGCTGGTCGGCATAGGCTGCACTTTCCAGGTCGCGCCGCTTGAGCCCGACGCGGCGATGCCCGATTTCGCCACCAGTGACATGATCGACATGGCGGTCGATTTGACCGCTCGCTGCCACACCAATGCCGACTGCGGAGATGCCGGCAAAATTTGTGACGTTCCAAGTGGACAGTGTATTGCAGAGTGCAGCGCGATGCACAGCTGTGGCGATGCCGGTGTGTGTGACGAAGACGGGGGTGTTTGTCGCCAGTGTTTGCACGACAGCGATTGCCACGGTGGGACGCCGCGCTGCGACACCGGCGTGCACAAGTGTGTCGAATGTTTGCCGCAGATGGACAATTGCGGCATAGGTCGGTTCTGCCAGTTTGGCAGTGGCTCGTACCATTGCGTGGTTGGCTGCCAAGTTTCGAGCGAGTGCAGTTTTCTCGACGGCGGCGTCGACGGTGGCCCAGATGGGGGATCGAGTTTGCAGTGCTGCGGACAAGTGTGCAAAAATGTGGTCTCCGACGACAGCAACTGTGGCCAGTGCGGCACTCACTGCGCTGGCCACTGTTGCCATTTCGTTTGCGTAGACAACAACGCCGATCCCTCCAACTGCGGCGGCTGCGGCATGGCCTGCTCGCCGAGTCACATTACCGCTGCTTGTGCGGCTGGCGGCTGTAGCGGCTTGTGCGAGAGCGGTTATCAGGATTGCAACACCGACAAACGGACCGACGGCTGCGAGACTCATACCGCCGTCGACAGTGCGAACTGCGGCAGCTGCAACAATAGCTGCTCGGGAAAACATTTGGCGACCGACAACTGCGTCGGCAGCGCCTGCACTGGCGCCTGCGT
>JAHFDU010000287.1 GCA_023248835.1 Myxococcales bacterium
GGTGCTGAGTGTTGAACACCACTGTCAGTCTTGATTCGCGCTGACTACCATCCGCTTCGTCGAAGGGCGCTGATATGATCCATTTCGCGCCCATAAAATCCTGTATTCTCCAGTGAATCATAGCGAATCGATGTACCCTGGTTGACAATTTTGTCTATCGCGTTCCGGTTGATATCCCAGTTGGCTGCTTCTGAGCCAGCATTGGCCCAATCGAGCCGAAATTCGCCTGGCCCCAAGTTGCGCTGTAAAGTTGTTACTTTTCCAAGAACAGCGGTATCTCCGGCGTCGATCGCGGCCTGCAACGTGGTCCTCGTGCCGTTTGCGTATACCGCTTCAACTCCAATAGGTTTACTCGACCCGCGGCCAAGTCCACCACCCGCGGCGATCATCGCCACTGTGCCGTCCCAATTTCCGCTGAGATATCCCATGGTGAGCGCCGGATCGGTGATTGCGCTGTTCATAGAGGGGCCAGGGAAGGTTCCTGCTGGAAACGGCGAGGTGAGGACTCCATAAATGAGTCCGGCAATGAAGTCTCCCACATTTTGAGCTGGACCGGCGATGGCTTTGGCTCGTTTGGCAAGGTCGACTTCTACACTCTCTTTGTCGGTGCCGCGATCGATGATGCTTACTCCCGGAAGGTCGACATCACGTCCTTGGCCTGAAGAGGACAACTCGCCGGCGGTAAGGGTCATGGTGGATAATCGATAAACGTCACTAACTTTGGAATCGGGATCGTCGCCGAAGCTGGCGTCACCGCCGCCGTCCTCACCGCCGCCCTCCTCACCCCCGTGTCCGGATGGGTCTTTGATCGAGATCGGATTGTTGTAGGCGTAGCTGTAGCGATTGAGGGCTTGCGAATCGAACGGTCGCGGGACGATCGAATCGCCCGAGAGAAAGCGACCGATCGCGGGATCGTAAAAACGGGCGTGCAAATAGATCAGTCCGTCGCTGCCGCTAAACGAGGTTTCGGAATCTTGGCGCTCGCCGGTGTAAAGAATGCTATTCGCATTCAGTCCGCTGTTACGCAAGAGAGAGCCCAAAGTGGCAAATTGGTAATCCGTCCCCGACACTGCAGCCCCGCTGGCATCGGTCAGAAAGCGGGTTGATCCGAGCAGATTCTGGTGGTAGTAGGTCACGGAAGCGCCCGGGTTCTTCGCCACCAGCCGGTCGCCAGCATAGTAGTACTTCACCATCCCGTTTGTCGGCGTGAGCTCGACCAGATTGCCAAAATACTTGGTGATGCCATTCGGCGAATTTTTGATCACCCGCTCACCGTTCGGATCGTAGGTCATGGTGGTGGTCTTGGGCATGATCATGGCGCCCGGGCTGGCGGATACATCGACGCGCGCCAACCGATTCATCTCATCCCAGCCAAAATTGCGCAGCGTGGTGCCCTGCGCCGTGGTCATGTTGCCGGCTTGGTCGTAGGACAGGTGGTAGTTGGCAAAGCCAATCGTGGTGGCCGCGTGGGGCCCACCGCCGCAGAAGCCAAGTTGCTGGCAATTCTGAGGGTTGTTGCCGTACAAATAGTTTCCGACTTGAGAATTGCTTTTCATGTTGCCGAGCGCATCGTAGCTGTAACTCTCGGTGCGATCGCCGGTGACGCCGGTGAGTCGATGCAGATCGTCGTAGCTGTAATTGAGCGTCTCTGCATTACTGCCGGTGACGACGTCGATGCCCCAGGTTTGGTTGGAGGCGGTGAAAATGGTGCCGTCGGTATTGCGATAGTACTGGGCGGTGTAGTAGGCCTGCCCGGTCGGCGGCCTGATGGCGATGAAGTTGAGCCAATCGCGCCACGCATCGTAGGTGTAGCTCTCGATGACCCCGTTGCCGAGTGTCACTGCGGTGGTAAGGCCACGCGGATCGGTGGTCATGCTGGTGATGTAATTTTTGGTTCCGGATTTGAGCGACGAGAGGCGGCCGGCCAGATCATAGCCGTAGGTCAGTTTCTCGCCGTCGGGGTAAGTGAGGGTCGAAAGGCGACCCACTTTATCGTAGCTGCGCACAAAAGAATAAGTCGTTCCGGTCACGCACTTGGTCAGGCCGGCGATGCGTCCCATCACATCGTAGCTTAAGCTATCGGCGGAATTGCAAAGCGAATCGAGCGAATCGACCGACGAAGTGAGCCGACCGATTCCATTGGCATGGCCGTTCTCGTCGTAGTTCCAAGTGAGAACTCGGTTGTTGGCAGACAGGAAATTGCTGGTCAGCGTCTTACGCCGATTGAGTTTGTCGTAGGTCGCCGTCTGGGTGATGTTGCGGGCGTTGGTCTCGGTCAAAAGATTGCTCACCGGATCGTAGGTGAACGATGAATTTCCCAGATTGGGATCGACCTGGCTTACCTTGCGTCCCTGGGTGTCGAATTTGACTGAGCTGACATTGCCGCTGTCATCTTTGGTCGAAAGCACCCGACCAAGACCGTCGTAGTTGTAGGTGGTGGTGTAGTTCTGAAGTACGCCGCCAGCGCCATGGTTGAAATCCACGGTTTTGATCACCCGACCGTAGGCGTCGAAATCGCTCTCTTTTTTGTGCTGCAATTCATCATAGTTCAGCGTCTGCCGCGTCTTGTAGGTGGTCTGCACCGTCGACCCGTCTGAGTGCGCCTTCACCAACAGGCGGCCGCGATAGTCATAGGAGAGCTGCTCGACTCCGGTGGCCACTTGGGTGGCGTCGTGGGGATGGGCGACGGTCTGCGGCTGCGATGATTCGTCGCCGTAGCTTAACTCCTGCGAATAGGTGGCAATCGTGCCGTCCCCTTTTTTCTGCACCAAGTAGGTGCGGCCAAGCCCATCGAAAAAGGTCTTGGTCCAAAGACCATTGCTGTTTCCGTCGGTGATCGTCACCTGAACGTTCTGCGAGGTGGTGCCGAATGAATTGTAAAGGTAGGTGGTGACCCCACTGTCGGCTGCGGTGACCGTCTTCTTTCTTCCGAGTACGTCATAGACGATGGTCGCCAGCGTACTGTTTGGATCGGCGATCGTAAGCGGCTTGCCGAGCACGTAGTCCCAGGTCATCATCGATGGTTGGCCAAGCGCGTTGGTCATCGAGGTCGGGTACTGATGATAGGTAGGCTCAATGATCGCGCTCGAAGAATTGTTGTTGGCGTCGGTCGCGGTGGTGATATTGCCGTAGCCATCGTAGACTAGTTTGCTGGCATACCAGGTGTTCTTGACGTCGTTCCACCGCATGGTTGCGGTATTCAGCCCACGGGTCGGGGTTGACACGGTGCAGGTTCCGTTGGCGTTCGGAGTCTGAGCGTCGTAGCAGTATTTGGTGTCGGCTAGCAGTGTCTTGGCCACGCCTCCGGTCACTTTTTCTTCCGTCAGCGTGACGATGTAGGGCGAAGATGCCATCGCATAGCTGCGAGTGGCGATGCGCGAATCGTCCAGGCCCTGAGTGCCGGCCTCAGAGCTGGTACTGAGATTCCCCCAAGTGTCATAGGTGTAGTTGGTGGTCATCGTCGCCAAGGTATTGCTGGTGTCGGTCTCGGCGATCTGCTGCTGGGCGTTTTCGCAGTGATACGGCGGCGAGACGCCGGGCGAGACCGGGCTGTAGATCGACGACAAAGAATTGCCGAGCGCATCAGCGACGGTATGTTTGTAAAGTTGGCTGCCGCAGAACTCTGCCAACGCATAGATATCGGTCAACGTGCGCTGCGTGCGATCGCCGGGATTGCTTTCGGTGGTCAGCACCTGCTGCCAGCCGAGCGCGCGGTGTTCACTCCAGGACCAGGCTGGGCAGGAGTAAGCAAAATTGTTGGTGATCACTGCTTTGTTGCGCTCCAGTGTCTGAATGCTGGCGACCAATCGCTGCGGCCGGCCGAGCGCAATCCGGCAGTTGCGAGGGGGATCACTTAACGACTGCTGTGAAGTCGCCGAGACATAGGTCACCGTCGTCTTGCCTTGCAGACCGCTATCGAAGCTTTTCATCGTATTGCGAGTCAGCGCGTTGCTGATGCGAACATGGGCGATGTTTTTGACCGTCGAGTTGTAATCGAGTGATTCAAGATCATCGGTGCCGTTGCCGTCGACATCATGGGCGGCCCAGCGCGGCAGGTTGGGATACGAACCCACCGAATAGGGGAGGATGCTGGTGGTCAGTGTCGATGGAACCGTCATCTGCGGCCCCATGATCATCTTGCTCAGCTGGGTTTTTCCGCCCGAGTAAAAGAGATGATAAAAATCGGTTTTGTAGTCGCCGTTGAAGTCAGCTGACCGCCAGTTGAGGACGTCGGCGACGTCGGCGCCCGGCCACGCCACTTGCGACCAGGTGTCAAAGCTGCCGTCGCCGCGTCCCTGTAGCACATGCAGCGAAATGTCGGCAAAGCCGTTTTGGTTTTTTTGCTGGGTGAAGTAGGCAAGATCGGTGGCCCCGTCGCCGTTTACATCGACTGTCATCCAGTTCCACGGGTTGGTGTAGACCAAAGCGGGGCCATTCACGATCGTCTGTGGCACCTGTTTCCAGCTACCCGAGACGTTGGCAATCAGAGAGGAGACATAGAGTTTGGCCGACGCGGGGTCACTCCAGACGCCGAGCAGATCTTGGGCGCCATCGCCATTGACATCGGCAACATGCCAGGCCGGACTTGACGGTGCAATGTTGGTCGCATCGAGCAGATCGGTACGATAGAGCTTCCAATTCACGCCGTCTCCGTAGGAGTGAAAGAGATGGGTGGTGAGACGCAAACTCGGCACCTTGGCGCTGTTGTAGTAAATGTGGACGAGATCGCTCTTGCCATCTCCGTCGGCGTCGAGAACCCGCCAGTTGGCGCGATCGACAAGCGAAATCGGATCCAAACTGACATCGACCGGGGCAACGCTTTTTACCCAGCCGCCCGCGCCATCTCCGAGCAGGCTGATGATGTCGAGTTTTTTGGTGTCGTCGTGGTAGGTGGTCATGACAAAATCGGCGCGGCCATCGCCGTTGATGTCGGCCGGCATCATCTGCTGCGAGTGAAAAGCGCCGAAGGTGACAAACTTATTGGGATTGTTCCCACCGGTGGCGACAAAAGTGCCGTTTGACTGGCGCACCTGGGCGTCGAATAGCATCGCGCTGCCGCTGGTGGTGTTGACGTGAACCTTGTCGGGTAGCCCATCGCCGTTGACGTCGACATCGTACCAATTGGCTAGATCGAGCGACGGCGTACCGCCCAGCCAGGTCCACGGTTGATAGGTCATGTCGATGGTGTCGTTTTGATGATCGCCATTGGCCATAAGAGCGTCATCAACAATTGACGGAGCCACCGCTTTCCCTTGCTGATCACGCCACACGTCGAGAGACGCGACGCGCGTCCAATACAGGACGTCGATTCGACCATCGCCGTTGAAATCGGTTAGGTCAAAACCGGAAAAGGGAGAGATCTCCCCGTTTCTAGTGATCTGCG
>JAHFDU010000011.1 GCA_023248835.1 Myxococcales bacterium
TCTCTGACAAAGCAAATCTTTCTCCTGATCTCCTGATCTCCCTGTAAAATCTGATCATTGAATGGTTAACCGTATGACCCCGACAGTGAAAAACAGATCTGCTTTCAAGTGGCAGTGGGACTAGTCATGCCAAAAATTACTTTTCTCCCGGATGGAAACAGCATCGAAGTGCCGAGCGGTACGTCGATTCTTGAAGCGGCAAAAAACTGTCACGCACAGGTTGGTTACGCATGCGGTGGCGTTTGCGCCTGTTCGACTTGTCACGTCTACGTCAAAGAGGGACTGGCATCGCTTTCCCAGCAGCAGGAAAACGAAGAGGATATTTTAGACAAGGCGTTCGATGTGCGCGCCACGTCGCGGCTCGGCTGCCAATCGAAAATCGGCAATGCCGACATCGTCGTCGAGATTACCCGCGAAAGTCGCCAAGCCTGGTTCGACGAACACCCTGAAGAGCGCGCCAAGACCGGCTAATAAAAACATTCAAAGAAGTCCGTGAACGCTTACCATAGCCTGGTGAGTACCGGAACCGATCTGATCTCGAGCGCGTTGCCCGTGCTCAAGCAAGCGATGGTTGCGCGCGATCTCGGCGCCGTCGATAATCTCTATTATCAAGTCTATGGCAAGCTGCATCCGCGTCGAATGCTTGAGGCGGCGACGGTGGCCGAGCTCGCCATTCTGCGTCAGTGGTTCGAGACCTGGGACGACGTGTTGCGCGGCTGGCTCTTTGGCGATGCTGGCGGCGAGCTCTGGCGGTCGCTGCTTATTCCCGAGGAAACGGGATTTCCTTTTTCACTTTTGGGGATGAACGCTTGGTGGCTGCGCGAGGCCAAATCGCCGAGGCCCGATGAGCAGCCAAGCTTGTCACCAGGTGCACTCGCTTCGTTGTCGCTCGGCGAACAGGCAAGGGCGCTGGGACGTGCGCTGATGGTTTGGGACAGCGCCCACCCAGTCGACTACCAAGCGATCGCCAACGCGTTATCGTCAGAGTTGCGCCCGTTTCTTGCTCACTGGTTTCTCAATGTCTATTTGCTGAGTCCATTTTCACTGATTGAAAAAGAGACGCTGGCCAATCGCGAGAGCGGCGCGCAGAGCTTTGCCGAATTTCACCAGCGAAATCAGATCCGCATGCCTTCCGACCCGCTGCTCGGGCTGTCGGGCTACCGATCGGCCTATTTCACCGAGACACCGATGCCGTTTTTGCGCGCGCTGGCGACGCAGATCTTGGCGCCGGCGTTTCCCGTTTTTGCGAGAAAGGCCAACAGCGATGGTGCGAGACTCGGCGCCTTGCTCACCTGTTGGCAACCCGATCATCCGATTTTTCGCTGTACCGAACCGCTGATACGAGCGTTGCGGCCCAAAGGGCTGCGCGGCTATCTGCCCTCGAGTACTTTGGATGCGAATGCCCATACGGGGTGGGGAACACCAGCATCGATTGCCACGATTGGAAATTGCAACAACATGGCTGAACTTGCAAAGGCGGCCGAGCGCATTGCCAGCGATGGACTCGAATTTCTTTTTTTTCCTGAGGTGGGACTGAGTCTGCCCAGTCGTTGGCTGTCGACGCAGCGTTTGGCGCGAGTGCAAGCTACCACTTACGGTCACCCCACCACCACCGGATCGTCAACGATGGACTATTTCGTCGGCGGCGCTGGCGTCGAGCGGCACGGGCGCGATCACGTCGAGCGATTGGTGCTGCTACCGGGAGTTGGATTTGCCTCTACCGTGCCGCCGCTTGCGTTGCGGCCGCGGCAGAGACCGCATTCCGTCGATGGCGAAGTCTTGCTGTTCAATCTATCGAGTTTTGACAAACTCAATCACTCGTTGCTGACCGCCTGGAGCGCGATCTTGGACCAGTTGCCAAAAGCGCAACTAATGATGTTGCCAGGCGTCGCTCCAGGTCGCGTACCGTCGCTTACCGAAGAGATCGCCGCCTACATTCCGAGTCGACGTTTTCAGATTCTGCCTTCGCTGCCGCGACAATCGTGCGTCGATCTGGGAAACGAGGCCGATCTCTATCTCGATTCGTTTCCTTTTGGTGGGTTCAACACCATCATGGATGCGATCGGCACCGGTTGCCCGGTGGTGACACTCGAAGCAAACATTCCCGCCGGCCGACTGGGAGCGGCGGCGCTGCGCATGCTTGGTTTGCCTGAATTCTTGATCGTGCAAAACGTTGATGACTACGTCGCTGTGGTAAAAAAGCTCTGTCTCGATGCACCGCTGCGGCTTGAGATTCGCGCGAAGATCGCCAGAGAACACGTGACGTCCGTGCTGTGTGGCAATGCCGTCGGCGAACATTTCAAAGCAGCCGTCGATTGGATGCTCGCGGAAGGACCCGGCAGCAAAGGGGCCCCCGTGGTGATTCGCTCAGGAGAGAAACCGCGAGTACTCGATTAAATCGTTCACAGCGGTTCCGTGAGAAATCCTCAATAATTCAGGCCGGTTCTAGGCCCGTACTCGATGGCGCAACGGGTTGAACAGTTTCGCGGCGCGATTCTGCCCGTGGTGGTCGATAGTCAAAAATCCGCTGCACCGAGCAAATTGTTTTCCCACCGTCCAGGTCGAGCGGGTTGCACATGTATGTATTACCCAACCCATTGCAATGCCCATTAGGAGGCTCCTCATGCGTTCTTTGTCTTCTATTCGGTGGTTTTGCTGCACGCTGTTCTTGCTGCAACTGTTTTCTGGCTCGCCACGATCGGTTCGCGCCGACGAGGATGCCAATATTGAAAAAAAAGCGCGGGCGCGACGAAAAAGAGAGCTCGCAGAGCTCAAAACCCGCGTATATAACCTCGATAAGCTCGCCCGAGAGCGCAGCATGGCCAACAAGGTAGGATACCGCGCCATGCATACCCGACCGGTGTATGAACCCGGTTTGACGGACATCGACGTCAGTCCAGGCGGCTTGGTGCTCACGCTCGGATTCACCCACGCCATCGGGCTTTTGGGCGACGCGAAGTACGAGTTGCGGCGTGGCCCTACGGTGGTCGACACCGGCATCCTGCCCACAGAGACCGAGAGGGACCCCTATGCCTGGACCTATGACTACCAAGACAGTCGTTTTGTCATCGGCGGAATCCGGCTCGACAACCATCGCGTTGGCCCCATGGGGAAGAGCGGCATGAGGAGCGGGCTTCAGATTCCCACAGAGGATCCGCTGGATCCTGGGCCGTACGAACTGCACGTGACGCTGCAGTATCAAGACGAATATCAGGACGTAAATGGCAGTGCACCGGCGGAGACCGTAGAGATCTCACATCCCTTCGAAGTCAAAAAAGTGCCCAGCCCCAGCGGTGGGACCATCACCAATCCGCCAGAGGCGCTGCCCAGCCACGCCGCCATCCGCCGCGAACGCCGTCATCCCTACTGGTATCTTGCCACCGCGTCGACTGAGAATGGCAGCCACGACGAGGACATCGGACTAAGCAGCTTCTGGGTGACACTGCCGATGTCGATCGCGCAGCGCAGCTCACGTGTCGATTTCCTCTGGTACCACGACGGTAAACTGGCGGGTCGCGCCAAGCAGGAGGGGCTGGTGGGGGGATCGTTTGATCACGATCCGCTCACCATCGCGTCGCGTTTTTGGGGTTGGCCGGGAGAGTTTACCTACAGCGAATTGATGACCCAGTCGGGGCGGTGGCAAGTCCACGTCGTGCAGGACGGCCAGTACAGGACTACCTGCACTTTCACCGTCGAATCGGGGCAAATTCAGGGAGGGCAGGAGTACTCGACACTGATTCCATGTTCGCCACAGAGCGAAGCAAAGGCCTTGGCGCGTCAGCTGAATCTTGGCAAGAAACACCATGGCCCGGATCGCGAGCTGGCCAAGGAGGCGCTGGCGCTTAGCCGATCGCAAGAGCTGCGCACTCTTCGTGGGAAAATCATACAGCTTGAACACTCCCGCGGTTTGGAAAGCCTATCCGCCGTGGCCGCTCGCGAAGACCAGGACTGGGCGTTCACCCGGCGGCAAGAGCGGCGTGCCGTGGAAAACGAACGGGCCGCGAATAGAAGCCGTCGCGATATCGAAGGCGACCTCGGCCGCCTCGAAAAACGCTATCGTGACCTGGTGAACCGATTTTCGAAATAGCTGGTGGTGGTGCTCGAACGGAACGAGGGAGCGTGAACACTTATCGGCGTCGTTGAATCCCAAGCCGATCGAGCTCTGCCATCACCATTTGCAGATCACTCCAGACTTCGCGCTTGGCGGCCGGGTTGCGCAAGAGAAACGCGGGATGAAACGTCGGCATCAGCGGCGTGCCTTCGTAGGTTTGAAAGCGTCCGCGCAAACGACTGATCGGCGCATCCGAGCGCAACAAACATTGCGCCGCAAATTTGCCGAGGCAAACGATCATGCGCGGGCGAATGGCCGCGATCTGTTTTTTCAAAAATGGCTCGCAGGCTTCGATCTCATCCGGCTCCGGATTGCGATTTCCAGGTGGGCGGCACTTGATGATGTTGGCGATGTAGACGCCCTCACGGGAAAATCCCATCGCCTCGATCATCTTGGTGAGAAGCTGTCCAGCGGCGCCGACGAACGGCTCACCGGTACGATCTTCCTCTGCACCCGGGCCCTCTCCAACGAACATGAGTGCGGCACTTGGTTCGCCGACGCCAAAGACGATGTTTTTTCGTCCGCCGGAAAGTTTGCAGCGGGTGCACTCGCCGAGTTCTTCGCGAATCACCGGCAAACTCGAAGTTCTCGTCGGCTCCGCTATCTTCACCCGCGGCACGCCGACCACACCGCCCGCTTGCAACCATTCAACGTGTTGTCTGGTCTGACGAATCAGTTGGTCGAGTTCACTCATGCGAAAAATCTCTGTTGCTCGGTATCACGACGGCCGCCGATCCGCTTCGCCGCCGTCGTCACGCCCTGCGCTTCGCTTCTCACATACAGGTGTATGCTGCGATGCGATGCTCGGGTGCTCCTCGGCGGCCGCAAATTCACTGCTGCGCAGCGAATTTGCTCGAAGCGGCTTGTCGGCCGGCTTTGTATTGAGGTTTTCGGGTTCATAGTCGCGTGCTCAAGTGCGCCGCCACCCAGTCGAGAATGCCGCCGGCGACTTCATCCTTGCTACCAAACGGCAGCGCGGTGGTGCGCTCGTTGTCGACCAGCAATACCCGGTTGGTATCGACGCCAAATCCGGCGTCGGTTTGAGACACGTCGTTGGCAACGATCAAATCGCAATGCTTTTCTTGGAGCTTGCGTGCGGCGCGCGTTTCCACCTCTTCGGTCTCCGCCGCAAATCCGACCAGCAACGGGCGTCGCGCGAAATCCTTTTTCCCGAGCTCTGCCAAAATGTCTGGATTTCTCTCGAGTTCAATCGCCAGCCGATCGTCGCTTTTTTTTATTTTCTGCGGTGCCACTTTGGCAGCGCGATAATCTCCCACCGCCGCTGCCATGATCACGGCATCGGCGAGCGGTGCGCGCTCGAGTGCGTTCTTGCGCATCTCTTCGGCGGTGACGACGTCCACCCGCTCGACATTTCCGGGCGCGAACAGCTCAGTCGGGCCGGCAATCAGGGTTACTTGCGCACCGCGGCGCAGCGCTTGTCGCGCCAGGGCGAAACCCATTTTCCCCGACGAGCGATTGGACAAAAATCGCACCGGGTCGAGCGCTTCGTGTGTGGGGCCGGCAGTAATCAAGAATTTTTTCCCATCGAGATCGCGCGGCCCGAGCAGGGCGCGGCAAGCCTGCAAGATCGCGCTCGGTTCCGCCATTCGCCCGGCGCCGACCCAGCCGCAAGCCAGATCGCCCGCTTCGGGGCCTACCGCGAAGGCCCCGCGCTCGACCAGCAGAGCCAAGTTGGCTTGGGTGGCGGGGTGCTGCCACATGTTGACGTTCATCGCCGGCGCTAGCAGCTGCGGCGCTCGACAGGCGAGCGCTATCGTCGAAAACAGATCGTTTGCCAGCCCCTGTCCGAGCTGTGCCAGCGCATTGGCGGTTGCAGGTGCGACGACAAACAGCTCAGCCCAATCGGCAAGTTCAATGTGACTGATGGTTGCCTCTTGCTGGAGATCAAATGTGTCAGTCGCCACTGGATGTTGCGAAAGTGTCTGGAGCGTCAGCGGAGTGATGAACTTTTGCGCGCCGGCGGTCATCGCGACGCGGACCTCGCCGCCGGTTTTGACGAGCAGGCGCACCAGCTCGGCGGCTTTGTAGGCGGCGATTCCGCCGGTTACGGCGACCAGAATGCGGCGCTTGAATAAAGCGTCTTCCATCGGTTAAGGCTACTCGAATAGCTAAAGTGTGACAACCGAACCTGAAGCGCTGGTCAGGGCGCCCGGAAGTCCGGGCGCCCGCCAACAGCTCACAGCCGACAGCCTACAGTTTCGGATTCATTCATGAAATCACCTACTCTAGTCCGCATTTCAAGAGCGCAGTTGCGGAAGGGTCAACGCGATTTTGCGATTTTTCTTCACTGTCAGCTGTCAGCTGTCGGCTGTCGGCGGTGGTAAGAACCGCGAAGCGCGAATCAACGCCGACTTCCGGGCACCCCTGGAAGCGCTGGATCGTCGTTTCTCCTCATGATTTAATGGTGGCATGCGACGATGCGGTCGAGCTGCACTGTTGCTGCTGCTGTGTCGGCCCGCGCTCGCTCAGCGCGACGCGCCGCCGGAGCCGGTCGCGGTTCCCGCCAAACCTCCTTACAAGAGCACCGTGTACGCCCATCCGTCGCCGGAGTGGACGCAAGATCGCAGCTTTACTTCGACGCGCTTTTGGCGGATGGATCCGGGCAATTTCGAAGTCCAGGCGTGGCTGCGCACCCGCATCGGGCACGCTGTCGATGGCAAGCGCGGTCTGGCGACCGTGCTTTGGCAGCACGAAGTGGAGATCGGTGTCGCGCCGCATTTGCAAATCGATCTCTATGAAAATCTTACGATGAACGTGGATGAAAACGGCCATCGCGGCATTCAGCAAGAGGGCGTTCAGATCGAAGCGCGAGTGGCGATTCCAAGTTACTACGGTCAGATGTTTGGCAATCCGGTTCTCTATTTCGAATTTCATCCCCGCCGCGCCGAGCCCGATCGGGTCGAATTCCGTTTGCTGATGGGCGGCGCTCCCACCAAGTGGTTCTATCTGGCGGTCAATCCCTACGTCGAGACCAATGTCGAGGCAACCGAAACTGTCACGCTCGACACCACCGGCGCGCCGATTCTGCTCAAACAGTCAAAGTTCATCGCCGACATGGAGTTTGGCGCCACCGCCGCATTCGGCTTTCGCGTCAGCGAGTGGTTGCGCCTGAGTGGAGAGATCAAAATTGGCGCCGACATGCTCGGCGACGAAAACAATCGACCCCATTTTGTCGGGTTCACTGGCCCCGGTTTTATCTTAAGACCGCTCCGTAATCGATATTTCAAGATCATGGGGACTTGTTTGTTTGCGCTGCCGGGCACTGACGTTCGCGCGCAAGAGTTTGAGCCGCTCGTGATCGTCGGATCGCAGTTCTAGGATGATTGCAGGCTGGCCCCGAGAGTTCGAAGCAATTCGACGAAATTGGGAAAACTGGTGGCGATGTTGGCAGTGTCTTCGATGGTGGAATTCCCCTCTGCGCGCAGCGCCAAAATCGCGCCGGCCATGGCGATGCGATGATCACCGTGGCTCGGCACCACGCCAGCGACGAGAGGCGTGCCGCCGTGGATGGTTAAGCCATCGTCATGCTCTTCGCACTCAGCGCCAAAACTGCGCAACATGGTCGCGGTGGCAGCGACCCGGTCGGACTCCTTGACTCGCAGTTCGGCGGCGTCGCGAATACGAATGTCGCCGTTGGCACAAGCAGCAACCGCTGCAATCAGCGGCAATTCGTCGATCGCACGCAGAGAGAGCTCTCCGGCGATGTCGATGCTTGAAAGAGGTGCTGCGCGCGCGCGTAAATCGGCGATCGGTTCACCGTTCTCATCGCGCCTATTTTCCACCGAAATGTTTGCGCCCATTTTCTCAAGCACGTCGACGAAACCAGTTCGCGTCGGATTGATTCCCACCGCTTCGACGGTGACGTCGCTGCCCTCTACCAACGTCGCCGCGGCGAGCAGGAATGCGGCTGAAGAAAAATCACCCGGAACTCGAAGCTCGAAGCGGGCGAGTTTTCGATCCCAGCTTGCGGGGCGAACTCGCACGGTGGTGCCGTCTACTTGAAGAGGCGCCCCGAGGGCCGACAGCATGCGTTCGGAGTGATCGCGCGATCGCAACGGTTCGGTGATCGATGTTTCTCCGTCGGCGGCAAGCGCGGCGAGCAAAATAGCGGTCTTTACCTGAGCACTGGCGACCTCCGAGATATAGGTGATGCCGTGTAAGTTTCCGCCGGTGATTGTCAGCGGCGCATAAATTTCACCCGGTTTCTTTCCTGCGGCGCCAGCGATGGTAGCGCCCATCTGTTCGAGCGGTTTGCCAATTCTCCCCATTGGTCGACGGCGCAGATACTGATCGCCGTCGAGAACAGTGGCGAAACCGCAGGGTGCAAGCAGACCCGATAGCAAACGAATGGTGGTGCCTGAGTTGCCACAATCAATCTCGCTCCGTGCTGGCTTGAATCCAGCGATGCCGACGCCATCGATCTGTATTCCCGATTCGATGGGACGGATGTGGACGCCAAGCGATCGCAGCGCCGAAACAGTGCGCAGGTTGTCCTCTCCGCCTGACAGGCCAAACACATTCGAGTGACCGCTGGCAAGCGCGCCGAAAATTACCGCGCGGTGGCCGATCGATTTGTCACCCGGAACCTTGACCCGGCCGCTCAGTGGTCGGGTCTGTCTCGACACCAATAGATTCATTGCGACCGACGCGCCATGTTTTCGAGCCGGGCAAAAAAACGGTCAAGCACTGGCTCCGGCACCCGAAGAGCGAATTTGACGTCGGCCTCGCGTGCCAAAAAAACCAGTCGGCTTAGCAGCGGAGCAAAGCCAACCATTTGAGCCATGTGCTCACTCGCCGCGGTAGTGATCGTTTGTTTGGCAGCTCCCGCGACCTTCACCGCTTCGGTCGGACTGCGGGTGCCGCCGATGCCAGCGAGATCAAAACCGTCACCGACGGCGAGCGACAGTGTTACCCAGTCGAGCTCCTCCACCGGGAAGCCGGCAGAAAATAGTTTTTTTCGAATCTCCGGCGTGACCAGCGCCGCCGCCATGATCGCCGGGCGACCGATTTTGGCGGTGGGAGCACGTGTCATGTGCTGGCGCAATTCGCGATCGCTCTTGGCGTCACGAAAACTCTGCCCGTGTCCGTGTGCAACCTGGATTACCTGTCGTACGTGTGCTGCGCTTCCAAGTACATACAGATGGGACCCGAGCTTGGCCACCGAACGCTGTTCACCGTCGAGCACGGCGACGCTGTCGCATTCGTGAGTCTCGGCGGTACCGACGACGGTGTGCAGCGCCAACGTGTCGCTGTGGCTGCGCCAGAGCACGGTGGCTGGCTCGGCCTCACCCCAATGATGAACCCCGATGACCACCGCATCGATCGAGGAGCCAACCCCCAGCTCCTCGAGCTGATGCTGTGCCGACGGTGGCAACAGTGCGCGCAATCGTTCGAGCGGCGCCCACTGTGAAAGTTGAGCGACGTCAATATCGATCACCGCGTCGATGCCCGCCGGCAACAGCGACAACAGATCTTCGTCGATTGGCCGCCGCAGCGACGATCCGGTCGCAGCGCAACTGGTCAGGACCAGGGCGCTAAGAGCAATGTTATGCAGTGCGTGGCGATTCATTTGACAGGTGGCGCGGAACATACTACGAGGCGAGCACAAATTCGACCCGGGAAATCTGTCGAGCTTCGTTGAGCTCTAAGCGCGTGACAGTTTTCCCTCACGTCGACGTTGACGTGTACTTTCCAAAATCTGTTAAAATAACCTGGTTTTCGAGTTGATCCAATGGAAAGCACCAAAGACCAAACAGCACCACGCCGATTCACTGCAGCCGAAGAGGCAACCGATTTGTCCGCTCCTATCATGGTGCGTCCTCGACGGGTGCATCCTCGACGGCAGCATTGGTTCCAGGCAGGCACCTATGTCATTGACGAAGCGGCGCCAGCACAGGTCGATCCGAAAGCGCAGAATAAGGCCGATCAAGCGGTGGCAGCCAGCGAGGCCAAACGGTTGTGGAAGCTACTACACGACAATGCACCCAGTCCCGTCTGCGAGTCGGTGCTGCATTGCTATCGCAACCATCCAAAAGTGTTGCAGCTCATTTTCGAGCGCCTTGCCAGCTTGACCCTCTGCAACGCTGACCGACCGATCGATCAAATCTATGCGCTGGGAACTCTCAGCGAACGGCTCCCTCATCTTTCGCTTCGTCAACGGGACGGGTCTACCGACCTTTTTACCCACATCCCAGAGCGTTCAGTGGATAGGATCTTCGATCAGCTCGAGCACGTGCTGTCGCGTCCAGATCTCGCAGAGCGCGAACGCAACGAACGGCTCAACGTCATTCTTGGCAACAATCTCAACGCCGCGCGGGTGAGCGGTGCGCTCGAGCGCTTGAAAACAATTCGCATCGGAGAACGCGACGGCTACTTTCTCTTGACTAGCCATCTGGCGGCTCGTTTTGCACCGAAAGATTCAAACGAGCTGTTTTCGCATCTGACTTCTATGCTGGAGCACAACGCGCCCGCCGCAGATTTCGAAAACTGTCTGGCTGCGCTCGATCGGCGGGGCGCACAAAATGAGATCGCCAAGGTGCTGCATGCGCTGCGTGACATCAAAACGAATTATGTGGTTTCGCCAACGGCAACCGGTCTTAGCGCAACGCAAACGATTGAACTGCTAGTGCCCCGTCGCTTTCCCAGTGCGGAGTTGGCGCTGGTGTTGGTGCAATTTCTCAATCATCAGGCGCCGGTCGAAACGCTCAATCGTATGACCGGCGGGTCGAAAGGTAACGCGAATCCGCTGGTCAGTGGCGCGCTGGCGTACCTGAAGCACTTTACCCTACAGGATGGCAAGACCAACGCGCTCGACGCGCTCGGCCGGGCATTGCCGTCGCGCCTGGCGCACAGCGAAGTCACTGCCGAAGAACTCTTTCAGACGCTCAAAGGCGCACTTCATCGCCTATTTCGCAAAGACGAAGAGGAGGACAAGCGGATCGCCGAAGAGATTCGTTTTGCGATCGGATCAAATGAAGACTCACCCCCGGTCAGAGCCGCACTCGAGCGACTCAAACAGTTGCCGCTGTGCAAAGTCGACTATGAACAACGACAGGTTTCTCACACCGCTTACGAAGCGCTGCGTACTGTGTTGCCCAATCGTTCTGAAACCAAACCCGATCATGGCAAGAAAAAAGACACCACCCCATTTTCACCGCACCACCGATCCATGATCCAGTCGCGGCAGCGCCGGCAGACATGCGTTTCGAAAAAGCTTCGCCGGCAGTACGGGAACCGGATGCCACGAGCAAGGCCGAGCCACAATCTGCTCCGTCGCAACTGCCAATTTTCGAGGCAGCCGAATTTGCTGGCAAGTGGCAGACCAAGGTCGACGCTTTCTTGGTCAAGCACCACCAGGTGCGAGAAAAACTCCTCGCCAAAGAGCCTGAGCTTCGCCGCATGTGGGAGCAGCGCAACCGTGATTTTGCCCAAAGCGACAACCCTCATCAAACCCTGGAATTGCAAAATCTGCTCGACGAACACTTCGAAGATCGCGAGGTGCTGGTACAGATCTATCCCGCAATCGCAGAGCGCCAAGCTCATGAAACGGTTCATTTTCGAAATCTGGATGAGTCCTCGAGGCAGGCCCTCGATCGCTTTAACCACGGAGAACAAGGGGAGTCGATACGCAATATTTCGATTGAAGGAAAATCGGTTGCTCAAATCGAAACTCAGCTTTCGCCGCAGGGCTGGAAGCAGGACTCAGCGACTGAAAAGGCCCTGTCGGCGGATGGTCGATGGACCAAAACGGTTCGTCTCATCTCGTAAGATCCGCGTACCGGAAAACCCATCACGCCTTATAAAATGATCCTCTATGAAAATCTCGACGGTGGCGCGATTCGGCTCAAGCCGCAGGGCATCTCGAACGCCCGCTATATGCACATGCGGGAGCCGCATGGATGCAAATGCGTAAAAAAGGATCCGGCAAGCGAAATGGAGCTTGGCAACGAGGCGTTCAAGGTCGATGGTCATCAGGCGATACCGAGTCTGCCTGAGCAAATTGAACTGCCCGAGGGCATTCAGCCCAATACGCCTCTGGCCGAAAATTATATCCGAGATCACTGGCAGAATCCGAGCCACGTCCGGATCCGAGGCGAATAGACGAGGAGACTTACGATGCTGGAAGATTTTGCGATCCGCCCGGTGGCGGGACAGACACTAAAGATCACGCAGCTGCTCGGGGTGCTGCGGCAGCAACCCTGCGTGCTTGAGCTCTCGGCAAAGTGCGCGATTCGCTCAACAGACGCCGAATCGGTGTATGTGATTTGCGGGGATGAGCAGCAACAGCAGAGAATCAGTGATTGGACCAAGCAGGGGAATACCCTCGCTCCATTTATCGGATCAGTTGCAATCTTGGAAGTCACGGCGGCGTACGTCAGCGTCTATCAACCGGCGCCTGAGCAAGTGGTGCGAAAAGTACAAGAACTTTTGCTGCCCCTGCTTCGTACTCAGCAGTGGCGCCTATTTTCCGAACGGGGAGAAGAGACCGATCGCTTTCGAGACCATCCCAGTCAGCTCTTTTCAGTCGCCGGAACACTTTCTCCTGAGAGCCAGCGCGTGCTCGAGCGCATGCGCGGGGAGGCTGCAGCGCGCGCCAACCTCCCAGCTGACAAGAGGACACTGATCGACAATCCTCGTTTTTATGGCGCTGTCGGATTTGAGAAGGAGAGTTCCTACGACGAGGCTGAAGTGCCTGACAAAAAAAAATAGCACTTCCACGCGCCCTGCACCAGTCGTCAAGCAAGCTTCTACAGGGGCGCTCGGAAGTCCGAGCGCCGCCGACAGCTCACAGCCGACAGTCTACAGTTTCGGATTCATTCATGAAATCACCTACTCTAGTCCTCCTTTCAAGAGCGAATTTACGGGAGCGTCAACGCGATTTTGCGATTTTTCTCCGCTGTCAGCTGTCGGCTGTCGGCGGTGGTAAGAATCGCGAAGCGCGAATCAACGCCGACTTCCGAGCACCCCTGCTACTGATACGGGTTAATCACTTCTGAGGAGTGCGGTTTGCCACGCTCTTCGACGCGCTCGTAGGGATCGACCGGCTTTGAGCGATTCCGCGACCGAAGTGCGGGGGCGCGGATGCGTTCCGGTTCAATCCGAACCGGCGCTGAATCCGCCGGTGCGACCAAATGCGGCAGCGCTGAAAACGAAGCGTGATCGTGATGGCGCTCGAGTCTGACCAGCACCTTGTGTCCATTCTTGGGATCGACATGTATCTTCTGCTCGACGTAGCCCTCTTTGCGCAGGAGCAGCTCGATCGGCTGATTCTCGAATACTGAAAACGTTTCCGGCGTTTCCGCCACCACCACGCCAGCGCGCAGAATCTTGGCCTTGGGCGGCAGCGAATCGACGATCACTTCAACGCCGGCAGTCGCTCGGGTCGACGCGCTGCCGGCGGGCACAACAATTGTCGGAGAAGTGGCGATCGGTTTCGGCGCTGGCTTGTCTTGCGCGGACAGCGACGAACGCAGCGCGTAGACCAACGTACCACCCGTCAGCAAAAGGCCGGCGGCAAGCAGCGGCCAGAAGCGACGTCGCGGCAGCGCGCTGATTTCTGCCGTCCGCAATTTCACCGACGGCGAAAGCGTGGCATGAAACGGTGCGACCGAGCGATCGTTCGCCAAGCCGTCGAGCGCGGCTTCGAATTCAGCCATCGACTGAAACCGCGCGTTTGCTTCTTTGGCCATCGCGCGCAAAATCAGGCTTTCGATCGCCGGCGAAATCTCGCGCTCAGAAATCTCCGACGGCGGGCGCACCGTTTCGGTGACGTGCTTGGTGAGAATTCCTACATACGAACTGGCGTCAAACGGCACCTTGCCGGCGAACATCTCGTACAGGATGACGCCGAGCGAATAGATGTCAGCGCGGTGATCGACACTTGCGCCAAGCGCTTGCTCCGGCGCCATATAGTGCGGCGTGCCAAATACCGCGCCAGTGGTACGAGTAATCCGTTCCGACGCCTCGGCACCGAGTACTTTGGCAATACCGAAATCGAGAATCTTGCACACCGTGCCGCCAAATTTTTCGGCGAGAAAAATATTCTCCGGCTTGAGATCGCGATGAACGATGCCCTTTTCGTGCGCGGCGCCGAGGCCAGAGGCGACTTGGCGAATGATTGTCAATGCCTCGTTCACGTCCAGCGGCGGCTTCTGTTTGAGCCTTTCCGACAGCGACATGCCTTGCAGAAACTCCATCGCCAAATAGACTTTTCCGTCGGGCAGCGTGGCAAAATCATCAATCTGAATAATGTTGTCGTGGCCTATAGACGACGCCGACCAGGCCTCTTGACGAAAACGAGCCACCGCTTCGGCATCGGTGAGAATCTCCGGGCGCAGCAGTTTCAAGGCGAAGCGGCGATTGATGTTGACGTGCTGGGCCTCGTACACTTGACCCATACCTCCCTGGCCAATCAAGCGCACAATACGGTAGCGCTCGGCCAGTACCTCACCCACCAGCTCCTGCTTGGGCTGGTTCGGCTCGGCAACCAGTGGCGCGCCGTCGCGGGCGCAAAAAGAGCCGCCTTGATAACGCGCCTGACAGGTCGGGCAAATGAACTTTCCCGTCGTGGTTTCGGTTTCAGCCACAGCAGAAGGAATTATGCGCAAAACACTCGGTGGTTGCAATCAAGGTGTGAAAGAAACACTCGTCGGCGTCGCCACCGTGCCGCCGACCCGCCGGTTGCCGATTTGGCCGTGCGCATTGTCGCCCCAGCACTTGACCCCGCCGCTGGAGTCTAGAAGGCAGGTGTGTTTGGCGCCGCACGAAATCGCCGTTCCCGCCGCGGTGCTATCCAGCGTCGCCACGGCATGTGGCGCGCCAACATTGCCGCCCACCATAGTGGTACCGATTTGCGCCGCGCTATTGTCGCCCCAGCACTGCACCGAACCATTCGGCAAAAGAATACAGGTGTGGGCGGCACCGACGCAGATCGCCCGCCCCCCCGACGACAAACCGGGAACGTCGACGGCGACCAAACTGTCTTGGGTGGCGCTGTTGCCAAGCTGACCGTGATCGTTTTGCCCCCAACACTTGACGCCACCGCCAGTGGTGAGTGCGCAAGCGTGTCCGACGCCAGCAGCGACAGCACTCATCCCGGAGCCGAGACCACTCGCCTGAATCGGAACGAGACTGCCGAGCATCGCATTGATCCCGAGCTGTCCTCGCGCGTTGGCCCCCCAACAGTACAGCGCGTTGGTGTCACTGATTCCGCAGCTAAACTGCGCGCCAGCACTGATGCCGAGCATGCTGCGCGGAGCCGTCAGATTGAGCGGTGTCACGCTGTCAACCATGTCACCGCTGCCGAGCTGCCCACTGCTGTTTCCTCCCCAGCACACCGGCCATCCGATCTGGGTGAGGGCGCACATGTGGGCTGCACCCGCCGAAAACGCGATGTAGCCGGAGCTGCCCAAACGCGGTATCAAGCTCGACATCATGTCGCGCGAGTTGAACTGGCCATGGCTGTTGTCTCCCCAGCAGGTCACTGCGGTGGCGGTATCAAGCACGCACGAGAAAGCGTCACCGGCGGCGACCGCCTGGTATCCCCAGGTCAATCCAACCGCATAGACCGGCGTGGCGCGAGCCGTCGTGGTGCCGTCGCCAAGTTGTCCCTGATCATTGGCGCCCCAACAAGTGACGCCGGCGTTGGTGACAGCACAACTATGCGAGGCACCCGTTGCGATCGCGGTCGCAGCGACGGCAAAACCATTCATCGCTACGCAGGTCGATCCCACCAGTGTGTACCCTTGCAAGCAGGAGAAGGTGCAAGCGACGCCGTCGCACGCCGTATATCCGTGCAAGGGAGGACGACAGACAACGCAACTTGAACCACAAGCGTTGACGTCGTTGTTGTCGACGCATTTGGCGGCGCAGCGATGCTTGTCGGCGCCGCAGTCGTACTTGCACTCGCCCTCATAGCAAGAGATCTTCGCATCCGGTGGAGCCACCAAGTAGCAGTCGTTGTCGCAGGCGCCGCAATTGCTCACATCGGTTTGCAGATCGACGCACATCGCCACGCAGCGTGTTGGACAAGAGCTGTCGACGACGATTGCGGCGTCGATCGACATCAGGTCGTTGCCGGCGTCGACGTTGGCGTTGGCGTCTTCCTCGATGGGCGTCGCAGCATCTCCACTCATCGGCGTCGGCTGACGATTCAGCGAACCACAACCCAACCAAAAAATTGCCCCAAAATTCATCCAACGCATGGGTGTGCGGACACTACCCCATTTGCGTTGCTGATGGAACCCACTCCTCGTATATTGCGCGACCATGCGCCAGACCAAGACCGACGAATCAATGGCGCGAGCGCAGGAGGCAGCTTCCAACGATCCGGAGCGCGCAGAGGTCATCGCGCGGGCGCGCCGTTTCAAAGCGAGCTGGTTTGAACTCGGCGAAGCGCTCACCGAGGTGCGCAAGCATAGGCGCTATCGCCAGTGGGGCCACTCGACGTTTGAAGATTATTGTCGCCGCGAGCTTCATCTGCGTGAAGACACAGCCAACAAGCTCACCGGCGCCTACTCGTTTTTGCAGTCGCGCGCGCCTGAAGTGCTGCGCCGCACTGGCGACGAGGCGCCACTGCCGAGCTATCAAGCCGTCGATTTTTGGCGCCGCGCCGAAGACACCGATGCACCGACGGAAACTGTCGAGGAAATTCGTCGTCTGGTGGTTGACGAGGGCACCACCGCGCCGCGACTGTCCCGTTTGTATCGCGACGTGGTTTTTCCGATCGACCGCGCCGCCAGCGGCGAGAAAACCCTCGAGGCCCTTTCGCAAACCATCGACCGCTTGCAAAAACTTCTCGATGCCGCCCAAGCCGGACGTTTACTACCAGCGCGCCTCATCGACCAAGCCCACGGCGTGCTGAACGAGCTGTCAAACGCGGTGGCGAGCAAGACGGAACGCGCTGCGTAACATTGTACTAAAATACATAAATGCAATAACGCATTCAATTAATTGATTGACTTAACTGAACTATAAAGCGCATAATACTAATCACAACAAAGGTGGCGTCATGGGAACAAAATCGACGGCCTCGTTGGTTCTGGTCGTTGTTTGCGCCAGCCAAGCTTGTACCTGCGGCCACTCGCCACTCTTGACCAACCCTGACAGTAGCGACAGCGCGTCTGAAGGCAGCGATGGTGGCGGCCTCGCCGAACCGGATGCGCTGGCAGATGGCTACATCGGCATTCCAAACGGAGACGCGTTTGTCGTAGTCAACACCGACGCCGGCATCTTCCGCTGTTACATCACACCATGCCAAGGCAAAGTCTACCAGTGCGGCAATTGCATCGACGACGACGGCGACGGTCTCATCGACTCCCTCGATCCCGATTGTTTGGGCGCGTGCCAAAACAACGAACGCGGTTTTCTCGGCAACATACCCGGTCAGAACAATGCTCCGTGCAAGGCCGACTGTTACTGGGACCAGGACACCGGATCGGGCAACGATACTTGCGAGTGGAATCACCACTGCGATCCATTTGAACAGGCCGCCCCGGCCGGCGTGAATCCTGAGATCGGCTGCTCGTACGACCCCGGACAGCATTTTCCCGGCGGCGACAGTTGTGCCGACAGGCTCGCTGCGCAGCCAACGACTTGTGCCACCTTCTGTGGACCGCTGACGCCCAACGGCTGTGACTGCTTTGGCTGTTGTGAAAATCCGCTCAACCAAGGGCACTATGTTTATGCCGGATCGGTAAATCAGGCCGGCGAGAGCACTTGCAATGCCTCCCCAGAATCACTCGGGGACGCAACCAAGTGCAAACCGTGCACGCCTGTTCCCGCCTGCCAAAAGAGATGCGACGACTGTCAATTGTGCTTCGGCAAGACTTCGCTGCCGCCGATCTGCTTTCCGGACGCCGGCGGCACGCCAGACGGTGGGGTTGCTGGCCAGTGTCCCGATGGACAACCCGCATGCGGCCTGCCAGGAGAACCGGCGTGCGCGCCTGGTTCCTATTGTGTGACCGGCTGCTGCGAGTTCGTGATCCCCTAGACCGTTATCAAGTTGAAGTGGTCGTAGCGAGGCAGTGAATGGCGAGGCGGATCGCACAACCTCCGGTCCCCTAACAACCTCCCCTTCACGGTCGGAGCTTACCGCCGGTGGCAATTATTTTCAGCACATCCCTGGTTACAGAAAAAATCGATTCCCAGTCGCGCACATTCACTATCCCGTATGCAATGCAAGGTGCAGGTCTTATGCACCTGGTCGCAATCACCGTTTTGAAATGTATAGAGCGCGATACATCGCAGTTCTTTTTGGCATTCGTCATCAACGGTGCAGGCCGCGCCCGCTTGCCTCAAACCGGCATCATTCGACCATGTGCCTTCGTCTGGTGTGAGCAGGCCGCTTCTGCAAATTGAAAAACAAAAGATGAGAAGCGGCAATCCGAGGTAAAGCGCTTTCACAACGTGTGCGTAGCACAGCTTCGGTCATGAGAACAAGCGAAACTGACCCGATGCGGCGTCGTGGACGCGCGTTTCGATGCGGTCAAGGCGGCCGCCGTCGATGTGATAGACATTGTAACGCGCGCGGCGGTCGAGCCGATCGTCAAGATAAGTCGCCGATCCGACGCCGATCACTGGGATGGGACCGTTGGGTCCGGCGAGCTCCTGGCGCAGATCGCGATGTTCGTGGCCGTGCAGCACCAATTCGCAGCCGACACGCGCCAGCACCGCCTGTAATTTTTTTCGATCGCGCAGGCCACGCAGTACGGCATGGCGGTTGTCGAGCGGCGGATGATGCAGCGCCAAAATGCGAAATTTTCCTTTTGCGCTCTCGAGCAGACGCTCAATTTTCTCCAGCTGTTCGGCGCCAATCGCTCCGTCGGCAAACGGCGGCGGCGATGGGCGCGCGGTGGAAGCTCCGATGATCGCCACCTCGCCACGCAGCCGCGAAAGCGGAAATTCACGGTGTTTGTCATCGCTCTCGAAGTAGGCGCCAAAAAGTTTCGCAAACACCTGGTCGCGCAGAGCGGACAAGGTGTAGACGTCGTGATTACCCGGCACCACCGTGACGTGGGCCGAGCCGAGCGACAGTTCGTCCAGTTTTCGTCGAGCGAGCGCAAACTCGGGCTCGAGCGAAAGGTTGGTCAGATCACCGGTGACGATGACTTCGTCGGGCGGTTCGCGATTGAGATCTGCGATCAGAGAATCAAACAGCCCGAGCGAGTGTTTTTCCCTGCGACGCAAAAGCAGATTGAGGTAACCGGCGGCGCGCTTGTTGAAAAACCGCCAGGGCGATACCCCTGTCAGATCGAGCGCGTGAACATCGGAAAAGTGAGCAATGCGCATATCGAAACAGTCTACCAGCCGCCGTGCAGGATGCCGTGGAAATTGGTATAGTGGAAAAATGTCCGGACAGTTTCTGACCGAAGTAAAGCGCACCCACTACGCTGGCAATCTGCGCTCCACCGACATCGGCAACGAAGTGGTGCTGATGGGCTGGGTCGGCACCCGCCGCGACCACGGCGGCCGCGTCTTCATCGATTTGCGCGACCGCACTGGCATCGCGCAGGTCGTCTTTGGGCCCGACATCAACGGCGAAGCGCACGCACTGGCGGATCAGCTGCGCAGCGAATTTTGCATTGCGATTGTAGGTCGCGTGATTTCGCGCGGAGAAAACATCAACGCCAAAATTCCCACCGGCGAGATCGAAGTCGAAGCGCAACGGCTGCAAGTTTTTTCGCGTTCCGACACGCCGCCGTTTGAAATCTCCGACGACAGCGAAGCCGGCGAGACGGTGCGCTTCAAACACCGCTATCTCGATCTGCGCCGCCCTGCCCTGCAGCAGAATTTTCTTCGCCGCTCGAAACTCTGCAAAGCGACGCGCGACTATTTTGGCGAGAGCGGTTTTGTCGAGCTCGAAACCCCGTTCATGGTCAAGTATACGCCCGGTGGCGCGCGCAATTTCTTGGTGCCGTCGCGGCTCAATCCTGGCCATTTTTACGCGCTGGCCGAATCGCCCCAGATTTTCAAGCAGCTGTTTATGGTCGCCGGCTTCGATCGCTACTACCAGATCGTGCGCTGCTTTCGCGACGAAGATCTGCGCCTCGATCGGCAGCCCGAGTTCACTCAGATCGACGTCGAAATGTCGTTCATCGCCGAAGAGGACGTCTACCACACGATGGAGGGGTTGATCGCGCACATCTGGAAAGAGGTGCTCGACGTCGAAATCAAACGGCCGTTCGCTCGTCTTAAGTACGAAACTGCAATGGCGCACTACGGGGTCGACAAGCCCGATCTGCGCTTCGATTTACAACTGTGCGACTTGACCGAAGTGCTCAAGACGCATGGCGGCGGTGGCGTGCCGCTGTTTTCAGGCGCGCTCGAACAAAAAGGCATCATCAAAGCGCTGCGCATCCCAGCCGAGCACGCCACTTCGTTGAGCCGCGCCGAAGCCGACAAGCTCGAAGAGTTCGTCAAGGGTTTTGGCGCCCGCGGTCTGGCGCGTTGCAAGCTCGGCGAAAATGGCGACTGGGTCTCCTCTCCGCTGTCAAAATCGGTGACGCCGGAAGCACGCGCGGCGGTGAATCAAGCGCTGTCGGCGCGCACCGGCGACTTTGTGTTTTTCCAATTTGGCCGGCCCAAGTTGGTCAATGCCGTGCTCGGCGGTTTGCGCTTGCATCTGGGCCAAAAGCTCAACCTCATCGACAAGTCGCAATGGAATTTTTTGTGGGTGACCGAGTTTCCGATGTTCGATTATTCCGAGGAGAACAAGACTTTCGTCGCGGCGCACCATCCTTTTACCGCGCCACGGTCAGAAGACGTTCCGCTGCTCTCGACCGATCCGGGTGCAGTGCGCGCGCGCGCCTACGATTTGGTGCTCAATGGCAATGAGATCGCCGGCGGCTCGTTGCGAATCTACGAACGCGATGTGCAGGCCAAAGTGTTTGCCGCGCTTGGTCTTTCGGAAGAGGATTTTCGCGCCAAATTCGGATTTCTTCTCGATGCTTTTCGCTATGGACCACCGCCGCATGGCGGCATCGCCTTTGGCGTCGATCGCCTGGCGATGCTCCTGACCGGTGCCGATTCGCTGCGCGATGTGATCGCATTTCCGAAAACGCAAAAAGGCACTGATCTGATGACCGACGCGCCGACCCAAGTTTCCGACGCTCAGCTCGAGGAGCTCTTCATTCGCCTCAAGGGCCCGATTTGAAATGAGGCTGTCAGCCGTCAGCTCTCAGCCATCAGCTGATGGAGCGCCTTCGGCGCGTCAATTGTTGTGTCTGGATCTTATCAAAACCATCGCCATGGCGCGGCAACGCGATCCGTTGGCTGACAGCTGAAAGCTGATAGCTGATAGCGATGACTCTCTTGCGGCAGCAGGCGCTTTTACGACTCGCTAGTGAGACGTTTGATCTGCTCGTTCTCGGCGGCGGCATCACCGGCTGCGCGATCGCGCGCGACGCCGCACTTCGCGGTCTCAGCGTCGCGCTTGTCGACAAAGGCGATTTTGCCTCTGGCACTTCGTCCAAATCCTCGAAGCTGGTGCACGGCGGCTTGCGCTACCTCGAGCAGCGACAACTGCGACTGGTGTTTGAGGGCACCAATGAACGCGCGCTGCTGATGCGAGTGGCACCGCATCTGGTGCGACCGCTCGAATTTCTGGTTCCCTCGTATGAGGGCGATCGTCACGGTCTGATGGTGCTCGACGCCGGTCTGTGGATTTACGACGCGCTGTCGAAATTCTCCTCGCCCCGTCGTCATCGTACCCACCGCGCGCCGCGCATTCATGCCCTCGAGCCCGCGCTAAACACCCACGGCCTCAAGGGCGGAATCCTCTACTACGATTGCATCACCGACGACGCCCGTCTGACCTTAGAAAACTTGCTCGACGCGATTTCGCTCGGCGCCGTCGCTGCCAATCATCTGCGCGCGACCAAGCTTGAGCGCGACACCGGCAAATTCGCCGGCGCTGAAGTGCACGACGAAATCGACGGCGACAAATTTTCGGTCCGCGCCAAAGTCGTCGTCAACGCCACCGGTCCGTGGTGCGATGAAATTCGCCAACTCACCGGCGAGCAGCCGATTTTGCATACCAGCAAAGGCGTGCACGTGGTGGTCGACGCCGCGCGACTGCCGGTGAGTCACGCAGTGGTGATGAACGAGAATCGCCGAGTGGTTTTTTGCATTCCCTGGCCCGGCCGCACCGTGATTGGCACCACCGACACTTTCTACGAAGGCCCTCTTGACGGAGTGTTCGCCGATTCAAGCGACGTCGAGTATTTGCTCCGCATCACCAATCGCTATTTTCCCGAGGCTCGGCTGCAACCTGCCGACGTACTCGCCACCTGGGCCGGCCTGCGACCACTGATTCGCCCCGACGGTGCGGTCGGTTCGGCCTCTGACGTGTCGCGCGAACATCACGTCTTGTCGCAGCCGGGCCTCATCACCATCGCCGGCGGAAAACTAACCACCCATCGCCGCATGGCGATCGAAGTGGTCGACGAAGCAGGCAAACAGCTTGGCAAGATCGCGGACAGTGCGACAGAAGATCGCCCACTCCCCGGCGCACAGGGCCCCATCGACGAAAAGGCGGCAGGCGAATGGGCGCTTTTGTATGGCACGCGCGCCGCCTCGATTGCAGAGCGCATCAGCCAGAACGCGGCGCTAGGGGTTCGACTCGACGCGGAATTGCCGTTTGTTTTGGCGCAGGTTGATGTCGCGGTCGAAGAGGAGCTCGCCGTCACCCTCGACGATGTCTTAAGCCGCCGCCTGTGTTTGCTGCTGCGCGGTCGCGACCAAGGACTCTCGGCTATTCCACTCGTCGCTGCGCGCATGGCCGAAAAACTCGGCTGGTCGGAAACGCGCACAAGCGCAGAAATCGATCGCTATCGCCGCACCGTGGATCTGTCGCGCCGGTTTCGCGCCGGCCAAATGGCCGCAACCAAGTCGTCTTGCCCGCGCTCAGTACTGCACTACAGAAACTGATTCGCGAACTGCCCAACTGCGAAGTTGTCGTCGATGGACGCATCGTTTCCCCATCGGAGGAGTGAGACAGAAAAAGAGACCATCAACGCTTGATGGCCTGGCCAAGTTGCCGATAGACCTCATTAGCTGGAACGCCTTCACCTCGATCGAGTTGCGCCAGCCCGTCAATAAGGGCGTCCTCGTCTTCCGGGTTCAAGGCCGGAGCAACGTCGGCCGACTGGACGACATAGCGCCCGGGGGGAAGGTTTTTCAATTCCCTTGGCAAATCCTTGCCGTTCCATTCAAGTAACCGAACCAGGCAAGAATAATAGCTGTGGCAACGTGGAAACGCCAGTTGATCACTTGATCTGCTTTTGCAGCTCAGCGTCCGCGGTCTTTGACGTCCGT
>JAHFDU010000288.1 GCA_023248835.1 Myxococcales bacterium
GAGCTGTGAGCTCAGCTGCGCGACGCCCGACAGTATCACCTTGATCGCCGCCTGTTTTTTGGCATTCTGCGACAGTGGGATCGACTCGATTTGGACGAATTTGTCGACAATGATGTTGGTGTCGAGACCCGAAGCCAGTCCTCCTACGGTGAACGCTGAGCCTAAGTCGGTCGCCATCTTTTCCTCCTGCCAATTGCGCCAATAGAGCGCAATCCTGGCCACACTAATATACATTTTTTTGCATTATTTCGTCAATTAGAAAGTCAATCCCAATGACGTCAACAAAAGACCAGTGATTCCAACGAAGTAAGCGTTCACACCCACCCCACGCCCACGAAACGGACGGACCTACGGACCTTCAGAGACGGAAGTGCTCGACAGCGGATCGGCGGCCTGGTAGGGTGCGCCTCGTTGTTGGCAGAGTCGGCGGGTAGGTGTTTTTTTTACCACTCGCAGGAGGCCACTGATGCGCACCGTGAATTCGCGATGGCTACCGCTGCTCCTCGTCGGCGTCACTGGTTTTGGCGTCGTCGGCTGCGATCCGATCGGGCGCCGCCAGGTTGGCCGGGCCAGCGATCGAATGGCGCTGGATGAGGGCGTGTCGGCGACAGAAAACGACGGCAGCGCCGCGGTGTCGTCGGTCGACGACGGGGCCGGCTGTCAAGGATCGTCTTGCTACACCATCTACGCCCACTCCGACCACGTGCTCTATAAGATTGATCTGACCAATCGCGCCTTGGTCAAAGTCGGTGCTTTCAATGCGCCGATGGTTAAGGTCAACGGACGCCTGTACGAAGACAACATGACCGATCTGGCGGTCGCGCCCGACGACACCCTCTACACCATTTCACACACCACGCTCTATTCTGCCAATGCCAGCGACGGACATGTCACCGCGATTGGCAACATCACCACTTGCGGTCAGGACAACGTTGCGCTGACCACCACCAAAGATGGCAACCTTTTTGTCGCCGACTATCTGAAAGGCGCGTTTTGCAAGATCGATTTGGCGGGCCAAACACCGACGGTGGCGCCGATCGGCACGTTGGGTGGTGGCTATGCGGTCTCTGGCGATCTGGTCGCGGTCGGCGACGGCACCATGTACGCCACCGTGCACGACCCGAGGGTGTCAAAAACCGACGACAACAATGTGCTGGTCAAGATTGATCCGACCACTGGTGTTGCAACCGCGATCATCGGCCCCACTGGCTATCCCAAACTTTTCGGCGTCGCGTTCGAAAACGGCCAGGTGTTTGGTTTCACTCACGACGGCAGCGGCAACGTGGTCACCATCGATCCAAAAACCGGCAAAGGCAGGTTTTACAATTCATTCAAAGACCCATCGACCGGCATGGGCATCTCGTTTTCGGGCGCTGGCGTCAATTCGCTGGTAGCGCCCGCTGATCCCGGTTGATTTCAACTCGTGGAGTCTGGCGTCGGCGGCGGATGGCGAGCGCAAATGCCTTATTTCGTCAGAGCGTTTCAATTCGCACATCCAGTTCAGCATGCAATGCAGTGGCGGCGCGTGAGAGCGAATCAAGCGTAGAGTTATGATCCGGATTCTCAAGATCTGTGACTACCGACTGTGACACACCCATCCGTCTTGCGAGCTCTGCCTGCGTGATTCGACGGGCGAGGCGGGCCCTGCGCAATTCGATCTTCACCGCTAGCAGTGGCGGAACAGGCACAACGATCGTGTTCTTTCTCTTGGACAAACGTTTTTTGTGCACAAGCGGCGGAACTTCTCCGGTAACCAGGTGAGCCTCCAGCCACCCGAGTAACGCATCCTCGGCCATCGCAGCCAGCTTGGCCTTCGATTCGGCAAACGTCTGACAGCCCGGTGCATCGGGAAATTCTACCAAGTAGTGCCGGCCCTCTTTTGAAACCAAGCCTACGTAATGCATCGCATTCTCCTCTTCCAGCGAAGTGTCACTCCAGATTGTCGCTCGATGCTCTTGAGCGTGCCGATCGGAATGTCTTTATACGGATGCGGCACTGTCGTCAGACCCGGCTGGTGCGGGTGCTTGAAATGGCGGTGCGAACCCGTCGATCGAACCTGCGCCCATCCATCGGCAACCAACCTCCGGATCACTTCGGTCGAACTCACCAATTTAGTCTAATAGGTTATAACCGATATAGCAAGGCCAGCGAGCACAGGCAGGAGCGCCTAGACTTGCTTGCAGGTGGCGATGACAAGATCTTGTTCGGCGTCGGTCAGTCCATGAAACAGTGGCAGTAGGATGGTTCGATCGCCGAGCATTTCGGAGACCGAAAGATCTTGGCCGCCGGTGTCGCGTCGAGCGTAGGCGGGCTGTTGGTGGGCATTGGCGATGCCGCGCCGGGCGGCGATGCCTGAAGCAAGAAAAAGCTCGAGCCATTCGCGCTGTGTTGTCGTCGCTTCATCGCGCAGGCGCACGGGATAGCTTTGCCAATTGCTGCGGCCATAGGTTTCGCTTGGTACCCGGAACTGCGGGTGATTGGCGAGCGCTTCAGTGTAGCGTGCCGCCAAGCGACGCCGCTCGACTAAGATGACGTCGAGCTTTGCAAGCTGCGCACGCGCCACCGCAGCTTGCAGATCGGTCATGCGATAGTTGTAGGCAGGCTCGACGAAGTTTTCGAACACGACTTCAGACGCGTGGTGGCGCGCCTGTGCGCCGATCGACATCGCATGTTGGCGCAAAAGACGCGCGCGATTGGCGAGTGCGGCGTCCGAGGTGGTGAGAATGCCGCCGTCGCCGCAGGTGATCACTTTGCGGGGATGGAGTGAAAAACCGGCAATGATGCCGTGCGGCTTGCCGACGCGCTCGAAGCGCTGGGCGATTTCGATTTCGCTGCCGATGGCGCAGGCGGCGTCTTCGACGACGGGCAGGCCGTGTTGGTTGGCGAAGGCCAAGATGGCTTGCAGATCGCACGGCAGTCCAAACTGGTGCACGCAGAGGATGGCTTTGCATTTATTGGTCAGCGCGCCCGCGAGTTTTTTCGGATCCATGCCGTAACTAGACACTTCGACATCGACGAAAATCGGGCACGCGCCGACTGCGACCACCGCGTTGGCGGTGGCGATGAAGCTGTGGCTGACAGTGAGCACGTCGTCGCCCGCAGACACGCCGATGAGGCGCAGCGCGAGCTCGAGTGCGACGGTGCAGTTTGAAACCGCCACTGCATGTGCTGCGCCGACCGCAGTCGCCCACTCGGTCTCGAGCGCTTCGACTTGCGGCCCCTGGCCGATCCAGCCCGATCGGACGACGTCGGCTGCCGCTTGCGCCGCCGCTTCACCGAGGTCGAGTCGTACGATTGGGATCTTCATTGCCGCTAAGTGTTCCATTTCCTGCCCACGGCAGCAAGCTCCAGAGCCGGCGCGAGCTGCCCCACCCGACGGGGCAAAGTGGCACGCTTCAAGGGCGCCGCTCATGTAGTATCGAAAACTTACCCATTTGGTTCATTCCTTGGTTACATAGAGGGCGATGAAACGACGCTTTCGCATCGCTCCGCTTATCGCCTGTCTCGTCGGTTGCGCGCCGCCCGGGACGATTGAAGTCGGACGGGCCGAGCGGGCGATCATCGGCGGTACCGTCGACACTGGCGATCCGGCCGTGGTATTGGTCACTTCGATCAATTTTCAGACCGGCCGCGCCGGCAACTGCACCGGAGAGGTGGTGTCGCCCCACGTGGTGCTCACCGCCGGCCATTGTGTCCACCCAGGCGTGGTGGGCGCGGGCAACAGCTATTACATATTCACCGGCAAGGAGCCCGATTTTCATGCCAAAAGCGGAGTCTACGAGGCAGCAGAAACGCACTACGAGCCCGGTTACAACCCCACCAATCAGGCGAAGAGCTCGACTCCAGCGGCGCACGATGTCGCGGTGATCATTTTGAAAACTCCAATTCCGGTGACTCCGCTGCGCTTCAACCACGTGCCGCTCGGCCAGGACTCAGTCGGCAAGGTAGCGCGGCTGGTCGGTTACGGCGTCACCGACATCAACGATCCGCAGTCGACCGGGGTCAAGTACCAAACCTCGGCGGAGATCAGCCGCATCGATGCCACTTCGGTGGTGTTTGCCGATCCCGCTCACAACACCTGTGAGGGTGATTCGGGAGGGCCGGCGCTGCTCGATTTGGGCGACGGCGAAGTCATCGTCGGCACCGTTTCGGTCGGCGATCAAGATTGCGCGCTGCACGGCATTGACGCGCGGATTGACAAGTACGCGTCGTTTATCGACGAAACCATTCTCAAGGCCGATCCACCGCCACCGCCCGATCTGTCGACGCCTGCGGTAGCGCTTGATGCATCGGCGGTAGAGGACGCGATGATTTCCCACGGTGGCTGCTCCGCCGTCGGTGAGGTCGGCCTCGGCGTTTGGTCGGTGTGGTTTCTTTTCGTCGCCGCGTTGACGATGCTGGGCCGACCTATTCGTCGGTTTGCTTTTCGCAAGTCTTTGCGCTAAGAACCGGCATGCGTTTGCAGGCTGTTTGTGCCGTTTTTTTTGCGGCTTGCTCAGCGTCAGATGACGCGATTATCGATGGCAATGACGCCGACATCCCGCCCGCTGGCATGGATGCGGGGATGGATGGAGCGCCGAATTCGACTGGCGATCACTTGCCCATCTTGCACGCGTTTGATCCCGCACGCGCGGCCAAAGGCAAAAACGCGTTTACCGATCATCCGCTCTCGCGAGGGCTGATTCCGAAACTGGCGATTTCCAATTTGTCGCTGGTGTGGCCGAGTCCGCCGGTCGGTGATTACTGGCAGGCGTTTGAAAAGCGCTACGGGCTTTTCGATGCGCCATTTGAAAACGGCGGCTATCCGCTCGGCATTCGATCGGTCGACGCCAACTACGTCGCGTTCGATTGTCTGATGTGTCATGCCGATCGGGTGGCTGGAAAAGTGCTGATTGGCGCCGGTAACTCACAGGTCGACATTCAGGGGCTGTTCGACGATTTGCAAAAGCTCAACGACTTGGCGCCGACGTTCGGATTTCCCAAATTGCCGCTGCCGTACACGATCAAGGATCGCACCCAGGCCACTGGCGCCAATGACGCGATGGGACTCGGCCTTGAGCTTGCGACCAAGTTTGCTCCTGGTGTGCAGCTGCACACCGCGCTTGGGTATCAGCAGCCAGTGCCGTGGTGGACCTTGCGCTACAAAAATCGCATGTACTCCGACGGGGCGGGCGAAGTCGGCGGCACCCGTACCATGATGGCGATGCTGCTCGGCTCAGGCGCACAGCTGTCCGACTTGATGAAAATGGACGACGAATTTATCGACATCAATCACTACCTGCTCAGTCTCGAGCCGCCGGCTTGGCCGTATGCCGTCGATGCTGAAAAGGCGGCGCGCGGCAAGCAGGTTTTTGTCGCCCATTGCAG
>JAHFDU010000012.1 GCA_023248835.1 Myxococcales bacterium
TTGAAGTCGCGGTGCCGACCTTTCGTCCCGACCTACACCGCGAAGTCGATCTCATCGAAGAGCTGATTCGACTGCATGGCTACGATCAAGTGCCGACCACGCTGCCGGTGTTGCGCCACGCCGAACCCAGTCGACCGGCGCCCGTCGACGAGCGGGTGCGCGATGTGATGCGGGCGCTGAGCTTCGATGAAGTGGTGAGCTACAGTTACATATCGCCCTCGGCGCTGGCCCTGGTTGCGAGCGGCGCGCGCGCCCATGCGGTGAAACTTGCCAATCCGCTGCGCGAAGAGCTGTCGCTGTTGCGCACTTCCTTGCTGCCCGGGCTTCTCACCTCGCTCAAACGCAATTTCGGCTGGGGCTCCAGGGAGGTTCGGCTCTGCGAACTAGGCAATGTTTTTTTTGCCGGCAACGCCGCGCCGCAAGAGCGCTGCGAACTCGCTGCGGTCTATTCCGGTCATGGCGACGGCTGGCTCCGCCCAGATGCACCGCTCGACGCATTTTTTGGCAAGGGCGTCGTCGACGAGCTATTTTCGAACCTCGGCCTTTCGCTTGCGTGCGAGCCAGCCGCCGAAGCCTGGCTGCACCCGGGCGTTCAAACCGGCCTCTGTGTCGAAGGCGAGCGTGTCGGCGAAATCGGAGAAGTGCATCCGGATCTGCTGCGCCAGCTCGAGATCGACGGGCCAGTCTTCGCTTTTCAAATCGGTCTCGGCGCGCTCAAGATCCAAGCGCTTGGCCGCACCACCGAACTGCCACGCTATCCTGAAGCGGTGCGCGATTTTTCATTTTTCGCAGACCTGGCGCTACCGCACGCAACCATCGCGCGCAGAATTGCAGAACTCAAGAACCCACTCTGCGTCTCGTCTGCGGTGCGTGAAGATTACCGCGAGCCCGGCAAGGTTCCCGTCGGCAAAAAGGGCATGCTGTGGTCCTTCCTCTATCGCGCGCCCGATCGGACACTGACCGACGCCGAGATCGACGGTCTACACGAGAAATTGAAATCGGATTTGCAATCGGCGCTCGCATTGACCGCAAGGTGAAGTTATTTACTGCGCTCGATGTAGCCCTGTTTGACGAGATATTCAGCGATCAGCAGCCCGCCGCGCGCTGCGCCCATGCGGGTGTTGTGCGAAACCAGCACATACTTGACACCGCCGAGCACCGGCTCTTCGCGGAAACGCCCCACCGTCGTGGTCATGCCATTTTCGGCATCGCGATCAAGGCGCGGTTGCGGACGATAGGGATCGGTCTGCACGGTAATCAACCGCTTCGGCGACGAAGGCAACCCAAGCGCGAGGAAGGCACTACCAAACTCTTCCATGGCGCTGCGCGCGTCACCAAGCGAGGCGGCGCGAGACAGTCCGACAAATACCGACTCGGTGTGACCCTCCAGCACGTTGACGCGAGTGCAGGTACAGGAGACCGCGATCGGCGCAGCGACAATTGTGTTGCCTTCGACGCGGCCAAGAATTTTCTTGGTCTCGCGCTCGACCTTCTCTTCCTCTTTGGCGATGTAAGGAATGACATTGTCGATGATGTCGAGCGCCGCGACGCCAGGCGAGCGCCCCGCCCCCGAGACCGCCTGCAGGGAAGTCATCACCACTTTGTCGACGCCAAACGCTTGGTCGAGCGGCTTGAGCGTGATCGCCAGCCCGGTCGTGGTGCAATTAGGCCCAGGCGTGATAAAGCCCTGCCAGCCGCGCCGTTTACGCTGCACGTCAATCAGCGCGGCATGGTCCATGTTCACTGCTGGCAAAAACACCGGTACGTCCTCGTCGCAACGGAACGCGCTCGCAGTCGAAATTACCGGCACTTTCTCGGCAAAGCGCGGTTCAAGCAGTTTGGCCGCATCCGACTCGACAGCGGTGAACACCACGTCGATGCCGTCGACGCTCATCTGCGCCGCATCTTCGACTTGTAGCGCGGCGGTTTGATCGTCGAGTGTCTCACGAGGAAACCAATTCACCTTGCCTCCTGGGTCGGTGATCGCATCCAAGAATTTCTTCTTCGCCGATCGCTGCGACGCCCCGATCCGCACCAACTCGAAGAACGGGTGACGTTGCAGCGCAACCACAAACTCTTGACCGGCGATTCCAGTTGCACCGAGCACGCACGCACGCAAACGAGACATGGCAAGCAGTATAGCCGACCGAATATCATACGGGGTGGAGATTGGTGAGGCGAATACGCACTGATCGTCGGTGTCTCCTCTACGTCTGCGGTGATCGGGTCTTGGCCTGCTCCATCGCGATCTGGTTGACGTGAGTAAGCGCGCGCGCGCCCGATGCACCTTCGATCGCCTGCAGGGCGATGCGCTGGACTTGGTCTTTCGCCTCGTCGAGCTGCTTTTGCAGCTGCGCCACTTGCGCCGACTGACGTGCCACCACGTCCTCGAGTGTCTTGACTTGCAGTTCGGCGACGCGCCGCTCCGCTTCGCTGTCTTTCTTAAATAACGCCATGTGCTGCTCGGACTTTGAAGTCGCAATTCGCACCGCATCGGCAGTCGCCAGATCTACTTCTTTCTTGAGCCGGGCTGGAAGCTCGGCCGCCTCTTTCTGTAGCCGCGAAAGCTCGGCCTCTTTGCTCGCCAAGGCCTGCTCGCGCGTTTGCCAACTTTTGTCGAGCGCCTCCTGCTTTTCTTGATTCCGCTTCTCGGCGAGCCGCATCTCTTCGTCATACTTGTCCTGGGCGCGCTTGCGCTCCAGCGCTTTTTTGTACTCGAATTCGTCGCTCTCGCGCTGCCTTTTTTGCTTCAGCGACTCCTCTTCGCTCTTGCTCTCCTGCTCAGCGGTCTGCCTCTCCTCGTGCCACGCCGATCGCTCGGTGCGCATCTCGTTTTCGAAGCGCTCTTTTTCGCGCCCGTAGTCTTGCACCAGGTGATCAAGTGAAGTCGCAGCAATGTCGATCTTGTGCAGCTGCTCAAGTTCACCGCGCTCAAGCGCTACCGCCGCTCGCGCATTCGCCAAGCGCTCGACTTCCGCCAACAGCTGCTCGGAGACGCCATTTAAAGCTTTGGAGACCGCGACTTGCAGACTAGAAATATTCTCAACCACCGATTCGACTGAGATATCCGCCACCGCCTGTTTGACCGACTCGGCGTTCATACGCTCGAGCTCCACGCTCTTGGCATCGCTCGAATCACGCGTCAGCGCCAACTGATTTTGAATTTCCGAAAACGACTCTTCCACTTCACTCTTCGAGCGACGACTGCGCGCCGCCGTCTTGGTGGTCCTTGCCATGTTTGCTCCTGGGTAAGCGGTTTGGCTTGCTTACATAACCCAGTCTGCCAAAAAAATCACTTCGGAAATCGCTCGAACCGCCAAAGCCTTGACTTGTACTTCTTTATGGAGTACAAATGCTTGATGTGGCGGGTACGCTGGGAACGCCGAGTTGAAAAGCAGCTCGACACCCTCCCAGAATACGTGGTCGGAAGTTTTTTCGACTGGGTTCGTGCCGTCGAACGAGATGGAATGGACGCGGTGCGGAAATTACCTGGCTATCACGATGAAAGACTAAAAGGCCAGCTCAGAGGAGCGAGGTCAGTACGTCTGACTCTAGCGTATCGCGTGCTTTATTTCCAGACTACGGAGCTGGGCATCAAGATCGCCCAGGTCACAAGGGTAAGCAAACATGACTACAAGAAATAAGCGATTCACGTCAAGAGATCTCGAACGACGAATGGGTAAGCGAACAATCGGGGCCTTCCTTCGTTCGTGGCGACTGGGACAAGAACTCTCGCAGACTGAATTTGCGCGCAAATTGGGACTAAGTCGCGCCAACCTTTGTGACATCGAAATGGATCGCAAAGGCGTCAGTACCGAGCGTGCTGCCCAGATCGCCAGGAGGCTCGGCTACTCGGTCAACGTTTTGGTAGAAATGGTGCTCGAGGAAGAGCTCGCAAAAAATGGTCTCGATCTGGCGGTCACCGTCAGACCACGCGCCGCATGAACTAACTTTCTGTTCTTTCTGTTAGTGCGCTCTTCCCCAAGCCATTGCAACTTAGGCGCCGGGGGCGATAAGGTTGACTGAGATGAACGCGGCCACTCTAGAGAAGCTGCTTCGGCGAACAAACCCCACGATTACCGAGGAACGCGCAGCGCTGGCGAGCGGGCGCTGGGAGGCGTACCTGCGCAAGCGGGTGCCGCCGCCGTCGCGTCTGAACTGGGGCGAGCATCGCGCCTGGCGGGCGGCGTACGAGCAGGCGCTGCAGCTCGGTCAACGAACCCACGAGCGCGAGGTGCTGATCGTGCCGGTGTGGTATGGCCCCAACCTGGGCCACGACGTGCCAGAACCGGTGTGGGAGCCGGCCGTAGCCGTCGGGTACAAAGAAGACTCACGCCAGATATACGAGGGGACGAGGTTAGACGGGATGCTGGTACTAGCGCGGGTCGAAGAGGCCGTCATCGGGTTCGTCATGCCAAGCCACTTCTATGGGGCGCAGATGAAGTTGCCGTATCGCAACGATCACTACGCCGCGGTGAAGTCGGACAGAATCGAGCGCGTAACCGAGATCTTGCGCGTGGTCGAGGCACCGCCACTGACGGCACCGGCGCGCGACGTGCCGGCGTTCACCGATGACGTCGAGTCGGCGGTGGCGCTCGACAGCGTCGACGCGGGACTGGCCGCGCGAGCGCGGCGACTGGTCGAGCGGCTACGAGTCCCTTCCGCCGCCGCTGGCTAGAGAAGCGGCCAGCCGCTGCCAAAACGGCTAACATGTGACCGCGCCAAGTGGCTACGAGCGAAACTGAATTACTGAAGACTGTCCCCAAGCTCCCTCGAATCGGATATTCTATTCAGCTGAATGGAACCGCTTCTGCTCGCGCTGAAATGGCTACGCGCCCAACAACCTGCAATGGAGCAGCTACTCAGTGAGCTGGTCAACATTTCTTCCCACACGCCTGACCTCGACGGCAATCGTCAGGTCGCCGACCGCTACGCGGCGGCACTTCGAAGCCTCGGCGGAGCTTCCCTCCACATCCAACTGCGGGCGATCCAGAAATGTGGGCCCCATGTGCTTGCGCGCACCCCAAGCTCCGATGCCACCACCCTGCTCATCGGCCACCACGACACGGTTTTTCCCAAAGCCGCCTTCTCCGGCATACGAGAAGACGGTGATCTATTGCGCGGGCCGGGCGTGCTCGACATGAAAGGTGGCCTGGTGGTGATCGCTTTCGCTCTCGGCGCACTCGAAAAGGCCGGGGCGCTTGCCAGCGTGCCGCTAGAGGTCATCAGTGTTTCCGATGAAGAGGTCGGCTCCCCCGAGGGTAAACAGCTGGTCATCGACGCCGCGCCTCGAGCCCGACGCGCGTTGGTGTTTGAATCCGGACGCTCAGGCGATCTCATCATCACCCAGCGCAAGGGGACCGGCGGACTCAAAGCGGTTGCGACCGGCAAGGCAGCGCACGCCGGCAACGCGCACGAAGAGGGACGAAATGCGATCTGGGCACTTTCGCGCTTTGTCGATCGCGCGCAATCGCTCACCGAGTACGCCGCTGGCATTACGATAAACGTCGGCACCATCGCCGGCGGCATCGGCAAAAACACGGTACCAGAGAAAGCAGAAGCGCTGCTCGATTTTCGCTTCGTTACGCTGCGCGACGGCGACCGGGTGATCGCAGCGCTCGGCGACGCAGCACGGGAGGCAGCCGCCTCGGTTCCTGGCACCCAGATCACGCTCGAAGGCGGCGTCTTGCGTCAGCCGCTTGAACGCAGCGCCGCGTCCGCCGAGCTCGCCGCGGCGTACGGGCGCGCGCAAGCGCAGAGCGGTCTTGGCTCGGGAGAGTCGGCGCTACTCGGTGGCGGCTCCGACGCCAACACTGCCTCATCGCTAGGCGTTCCAGCCATCGATGGCCTCGGTCCGCGCGGACGAGGTTTTCACACCACGGACGAATTCATCGAGCGTGCAACGCTGATGAGCAAAGCCGAAGCGCTGACTCGGTTTCTGATCGAGACTGCTTCCAGTTAGCCCCCATGTTTTCGCCACCGATCATGCAATCGCCGTTTCGCCGCTGCATCGCGGCTGGCCTGCATTCCGCGCTCACCGCCGCGCTGTTTGTCGCTGTCGTCGATACCTTGCTGTCAGCGCTGCAGTCGACCGAATCGGTCAGTGCGGGGGCATTTTTGCGCGCGCTCGCGGCTGCCTTCGCTCTGTACACCGCGGCATCCTCGGGCGCCGGTCTGGTCGTCGGCGTCGCCTGCGCCAGCATCGTGTCTACGCTTTCGCCGTCGCGCTCGCTCGAGCGATGGCTTGAACGCCTGCGACAAGAGCCGGCCTTCGATCGATCACAAGCGGCGGCACTGCTCGCGGCCGGAGCATGCGTTCTTTCGTACGGTGCCATTGTCTACCTGTTTGATCGCGCGGTGGCGCTTGAGATGGCGTCGCATCGCAACGCTGCGCTGTCGACCGCGCTCATTGCCGTGGCCGCGCTGCCACTCGCGCTCGTGGCATGGTTTCCTTTTTTCCTCTTCGTGCGTGGGCTGCTGCCGCACTCGACACGTCTGACGGCAAGCGTCCTCTTCTGCGCGCTGGTGCTGGTGGTAGCGGCGCCGATGGTCGCAATCGCGTCGGTCGATTGGCGCATCATCGATTTTGGCCCTTTCGAAATTCTTGGCCTGTTTGTGGTATTTCAGCTACTGGTGGTCATCGGCGCGCGACGGCGACTCCACTCACTGGCAATTGCTGCAGTCGTTTTGCTCTGCGGTTTTGGATCACTGATTTGGACCTGGTGCGCATTCGGGCACGAGCCGCGATCGCTACAGTTGATCGCCGAGGAATCGCGCGGCGCAAAAATTCTTCTCCGCGTGGCGCGCAATTTTTCCGATCATGACCACGACGGTTTTTCGGCGCGCTTCGGCGGCGGTGACTGCAACGATCACGATCCCCTAATTCATCCCGGCGCCGACGAGATTCCGGGCAATGGCATCGACGAAGACTGCGACGGCCACGACAGCCAAATCGTCCAACATCCTATCTTCACCACGCCGACGAACCAGTTGAAAGCTGCGGCCGAATTCACTTGGAAGGGGAACCTGATCATCATCACCGTCGACACCCTGCGCGCCGACCGCGTGAGCGCGCGTTTCATGCCTGCCCTCGACGCGCTCGCCAAAGAGTCGATCGTTTTTGCTCGCGCCTACGCGCAAGCGCCCAATACGCCGCGATCTTTTCCCTCTTTTTTAACCTCACGCCTGCCTTCGGAAATCACTTGGGTGCACCCGCAAAACAATTTCTCTCCGATTGCCGATTCACCCGACAATACGACGCTGTTCCAGGCGCTCAACGCGGCTGGTTTTCACAACGTCGGCATTTTTTCGCATTTTTATTTGACCAAAGAAAACGGTGTATCGCGCGGCTTTTCTGAATGGGACAACAGCGGTGCTGTGACGCTACATGACTCGAATACCGACATCGCCGCGCCTCGCATCACACCCCGTGTGGTTACCAAACTAAGGGAGCTGGCGACCTCCAAGCAGCGTTTCGCTCTGTGGACCCATTTTTTCGAACCGCACAGCCGCTACATGGAACATCCAGAATTTCCCATCCACGCTCGCGGCTTTGATGCGCTCGAGGAGAAATACGACAGCGAAGTGTCTTTTGTCGATCGCCATCTCGCTCAAATTTTGGCCGCTCTCAAAGAGAGCGATCTTGACAAAAACACCGCGGTGATGGTGTTTTCCGACCACGGCGAAGCGTTTGGCGAGCATCGTTTTGGCGGCGAGCGGATGTATTTTCACGGCCAGACCCTGTACGACGAGCTCTTGCACGTGCCGTTCATCGCTCGCGTGCCTGGCCTTCAGCCACGCCGCGTCGAGGTGCCTGTCGGTCTGATTGATCTCGCTCCGACGGTGACCGATCTGGTCAAAGCCAAAACGCCCGCCTCGTTCCACGGCCGTTCACTTTTGCCCGCGCTGCTCGGCGAACCGCTGCCGGAAAAGCCGACTGTGGCTGAACTTTTGCCGGCGCACGCCTGGAATCACAAATGGCGAACGATCATCGACGGCGATGCCAAGTTGATCGACAAGCTCAGCGAAAATTCAGTCGAACTCTACGATCTGGCGCAAGACAAGAACGAACAGCACAACTTGGCAAACAGCGATCCAAAGCGTGTGTCAGAACTACGAGCGAAGATGCGCGCCACCTATGAGAAACGAAAATGATCAAAACGGATCGCCCGTGCCTTTGCCGCGGCGCTTGGTCTCGATGCGACGGAGCCCTTGCTCTGCCTCTTTGCGCCAACCTTCGAGCCGGTGCGCCCATTCCGAACGGGGAGGAATAACCAAAACATACCGGTATTCGCGCTCCGCGTCGGCCAATTTGTCATCGGCCACCAGAGCGTCAGCATAGAGAAGATGGTTGTGCGGATGGAGCGGAAACAGCAGCACCGCGCGCCGTAGGTACTTGACCGCCTCGTCCGGATCGCCCACTGACACCGGCCACACCGGTACTTTGGCCAAGACCGCCCCGATCAGTCGCAACGGCCCACCTGAATCGTATCTCTCGTCGCTGGCCAGAGCATCTTGCGCCGCTTTGTACATTTTGGGCACAAGTTCGGTGCCGCCCGTCTTCTTGGTCGTTGCCAAAAACCCGATCGCGATCGCCAAGTAGTAGTGGCCCTCGACCCGACGCTGGTCGAGCCCGATCGCCAAGGTGGCAAATTCGATGCCGCGTTCGGCCCACTTGGCCCGCACCGGCTGATCACCAACATCCTCCGCCAGCCAAACCGCCGCGCGGGCCGCACGCCATTGCACCTCGACATCTTTGCCGGCGGCTGCGGCTGCCTTCTCCAGTGCAACCAGCGCATTGGCAACCGCCGATGGGGTCTGTTTGGCGTAGCTGTCGTCGGCGAATTTGACCAGCGACGCGGCGTCCGACGGCAAATCGGCCGCAGCCATGGTCGAACCGGTTTTGATCTCGGTTACAGGCGGCAGACAGCCCGCCACCAACACAGCCACCAGGCAGGCGTGCTTCATTTGTTGTAGCGCCGCATCGCTGAGTCATAGATACGCTTGTCTGGAGCAACAATCGCTTCAATCTGCAAAGCTTTACACACTGCGGCGCCCTTTTCGCTCTTGCAAACACCGATCATCGCCTGCGCGATCTGGTCGCGGTCGGCGGGGGTAATGTTCTTGCCAAACGCAACCACTGGCACCGCTGGTAGCACTTCGGACTTGTAGAGCACGCGCAACGACGAAGCGAAAGGCAACGTCTGCAGCTGCGCCGTTTGCATGTCATCGAGCAGCGTCGCGGCGGCTTCCCCCCGATCGACCGCCTTTAGGCCGCGCAGCGGACTCGGGGTCTGCTGCAGCTTGAAAAAAGTCGCCGCGTCGAGCTTGCCATCGAACACGATCTTGGAGAGAAATCGCGGAGACTCGAGGTGGTTGGAAGTTAGCACCTGCCCTTTGAGATCGCCGAGTGTCTTGTACTTCAGATCTTTGACGACGACGCTGAGATGGCCGATCGCCTGCCGTGGTCCGGTGATGCTGGCCACCACCGTCAGCGCGTGCTTCTTATGTAGATCGAGCCACAGATCGGGCTCAATCATGCCGATGCCGGGCTTGGCACTTTCAATGTGACCGATGGTTCCCGCGCGATCGGAAAAGAACTGCCCGGCAGTCGATTTCTCCGGCCAGCCGAGCACAGTCTCGAGATGGCGCAAGAACTGATCAACAAACGGCGCCGCTACTTCCGCGGTGCCCCCCATGCCGGTGGTCTCAATCACAAAATCGTGCGGCCCGGCAAGCGTCAATCGGCTTGCACAAACCACCATCAGCGCAACGACACGACTCATGTATCACACCTAATATGTAAATTTGGCTTTGGCAAAAATCTCGCTCGCGCCGGCGACCGGATCGCCAAATTTGCTGTCGCGCGGACCGAGAAACACAAAAGCGCCGAGGGTCAATTCGGTGGCGTCCCACACCGACCAGACCGCTTGCGGAAACAGCACCGCGGTGAACTTGGGATCCTCGTCGCCAATGTCGGGAATCTTGAACGCGCCGAAGAAGCGTAGCAAGAGGGCATCGTTGAACACTTTGACATCGGTGCCGAGTACCAAGTATTCACCGATGCGTGATTCGCGTCGCGCCGGATCGGACAGATTGGTGGAGCGCGAAAAAGTTGTGGTGCCAGCGCCAAATTCGTCGATAAAACCATGCACGTATTGAAAATTTCCGTAGATATATTTGTTGAAGCTATAGTCAAATCCAGCGGTCAACTTTAGAAACGGCGTCGAAGGAATCACCACGCCGCGCTGGTTTTCCGGCAACACGCCGGGGGTCGACTGAAATTGGCCGTCCACATACTTGTAGGTGATCGGGCCGTGCGCGGGTGCCCGCGGATTGTCAATCCAATTGTAGACGGCGTAGGTGACCTCCTGCGGAAAGAACAAACCGGCTTCGACCCAATAGCCGAGCCCGTTCAGCTTCTTGATCGATCCAGCGACATCGAGCCCGAGTACTTGCATGCGAGGCCACATCACGTAGGCATCGACGGTTCCATCCGCCTGGCTGATTGCCGCCGCTGGCACCGGGAGACCAAAGCGGCCGCGATAATACGAGAGCGATAGATCTTGTCCAAGCAGCCGACCGGCGATGCGCACGCCAATCTGAGAATTTTCGATCGACGGGTCGGGCTGGAGCGCGGTTGCACGAATTCCAGGTGGCGGCAACAAGATCTCAAAGCGGCGCAACTGATTCTGGAACGAGACATCCTGCACCGGCGCAAAACGCTCGATCTGAGTGACCGCTAAAGGAGCGGTACGCGGCAGCTGCGCCGGACGAAAAATCGGCACCCACACTGCGGTGATGATGAGGTCACGCCAGGGATTCCAGTCGAAACGAATCATCTGGTTGGCGATCGATTTACCGAACAGCAGCGGGTCGGAAAAATCGAGCGAGTTGAGATTGTTGGTGGGGCTAAACTTATCGGCCGCGCCCCACACCACGATCTGCCGACCAATGCGGAGATCAAGTTTGGGCAAAATGTGATAGATGTCGATGTAGGCAGCATCGGCGTCGAGTCGGTAGGGATCGACGCGCTCACGCAGCGTCAGCGAATCGATGTCGCGCACATCCGAGTAGCCGTACCAATAAAAATCGACGTCGGCGACCGCTTTAACGCGATCGGCAATGGTCATGCTGAGCTGGGCTTTGATTAGGTTCTCATTGCGCGAAAATCCGTAACCAAGCAGCCGCTGCTGCGACGGAAACGGCGCCTCGGCGTCGGCAGCGGGAATGGTGGCCCCACCCAAACGATAGCGGATGTCGCTGGCGATCTGACCACCAAACTTGAAATCGACCAGGTCGGCGCGCGCGCTCATCGAAGCACCCAGCATCAACAATACGACAAACGAGCGGTGGCGCACGCTATCCTATTGGCCGCGCATAAGTGAGCGAACCGAAAAAAGTTCGTCCGACAAGCCGCTGTCGAACTTGCTCGACGAGAAAATAATTTCCGAGCTGTGATCGTTGCGCCGATGGTCGACGTAAATGATGCGACCGGGCGTGAAATGTTCGGCATCGACTTTCTTGTAGTCGAGTCGCGTCTGCGTCTTTAGTTTCTTGCCCGCCGCATCGTAACTCTCGATCTTGCTGGGATGAAAACTGGTTTTGTCGATCCACATTTTCAGGTGCGGGAACTCCGGATCTTTGCCGGCGCGCGCGGTCAGATCGAGCTGAAAACCGATCGTATCTTCGCTCGAGAGCTTGGCTTCGTAACTGTCGGAAAAATTGAGCGTCGACATGTCTTCAAAGGAAATGTCGGACCCCATAAACGACTGATTCTTGACGTGGGTACCCATGCGCCGCACTTTTTGGAAACCGGGCAAGTAGACGTACATCGTCTCTTTGTCCTCGAGTAGCACGCCCATGCCTTTGACATCACCCGGCGACACAAAGCGCACCATGCGCTTGTCGGGACTCTTCTGGTAGGTGATGAAATTGTATTCGCGCGACTCGCCGCTTGGCTGCTTGACCAGCAACTTGGATTCAAACGTGCCGTCTTTAAACGCGTTCATCGCGTGGTCGGTTTTCTGCAAAATCTCCGGCCCCGTCGCGGCGAACCCCGGCACCACCCATAGCATCGCGCACCCCGCCACCCACTTGCGATTATTCATGCGTCCTCCTGCTTTTGACGAGAAACATGGTGGCGATATTTACCAGGTCTGGCCGAGCGAGTCGAGGCAAGAGATGAGACCATAACTCCGCTCTCCTCCCCCTGGACTCGCGGCGTAGCCTGCCGGTTTGCCGCGGGCGAAGTTTTTGCGGTTTCACGGAACCGGCCACCGCCTCGGTGCACCGGTTCCGCCACTGCCTCGGTCTCCGCCTCGGGCTCCGTCTCCGTCTCGGCCTCGATCACGGTCTGAGCCACGGCGGTCCGGTCACCGCCGTGGCTCGATTGAGTGCTACTGCCGTGGGTGAGTGAGTCGCCACGTCACTGCGACGACGCGATCGGCGAGCGAGATCGTTTCGGCTGCGGCCGCCGCGCTGACGTAGCCCCACGCGATGGCGACTTCGACGTGAGTGCGAATCTCTGCTGCGCTGCCTGCGGCGGTGCGATACAGCTGCAGTCGATCTTTGCCGGCGCGTTGAGCTCCCTCGGAGAGACAAGCTGGGGCGCTGGTCCCGGCGCGCTTGAGCTGGGAAGCCATATCGCGATCATGTTTCTGAATCTGGCTGAGTAGCTTGCCGAGTGCGCGTGCCAGCTCGAGTATCTGATACTTATACATATAACCAGATCATGGGTCCAGTAAAATCCTTCCCTTTGGGAAACATATTTTCGACGGTTTTCCCTCACAACTTGAGGGAGGAGAGCGGAGTTATGGTGAGAGGCGACGATCTACGTGGTGTCTTCAGACCCCATATTACTAACCATGAAACCGGGGTCATCTGGCCCGACAAGAAACAAACAGCAAATAAAATCAAATACTTGCAATATATCACACATGGAACAGTACGTGCATTTTGGAGTGAAAAACAGGAGAAAACATGCGCCTTGGTTCCACCGTTTTGGTTGTTTTGTTTGCCGCTTGCGGGCCCGCTCAGGGTCCTAGCACAGCGAATAGGATAGCCTCTGATGGCGGCAGTGTCTCGGAGGCCGACGCCGCGGAGAGCGAAATAGCAAACGGCGGCGACATGAGCGCGGCGGCTACTCGACCGGACACCAGCGTTGCGGGAGCTCTCGCCGACATGGCGGCGACGTCCTCTGCGATGGACATGCTTGCCACACCAGACCTCACGCTCGCGCCGGTCGACCTTGGTAACACGTCAGATGACGCGCTGAGCAACGTCTGTGGCGCCGGCGTTCTCTGCCCGAGCGCTCAGTTCTGCCTCTATCCCGCCGATGACTTGAACACCAAGTGTGGTGCCAGAGGAACCTCCGGGACCTGCGTACTTCCGCCAACCATCTGCCCGACTACCTACGTTCCGGTCTGCGGTTGCGACGGCGTCACCTATGCCAACGAATGCACCATGCTCCGCGCCCAGGTGTCGCTGGCGTACGCCGACCCCTGCATTTTCTAATGTAGGAAAGTCGCAGCGCGCGCGGTGTCGATGCAGGCTTCGGCCTGACTCACCGTCAGCGCCCCTTCGGAAATTAGCAGTTCGAATTCGCCGCGCAAGGTGGTGCCGAGTAGGTACGTACCGTCAGTGTTAATGGTGGTACGCACGTTCGCCTGACGAAATGTCGCGAGCAGCTGACTGAACTCCGCCAGATCTTTGACCGCGTGGGTGCGCAAATTCGACGTTGGGCAGAGCTCGAGCACAATGTTACGCTCCACCAGTTTTCGCATCGCCTCTTCGCTTGCGGCAGCAGCGATGCCGTGACCGATGCGGGCCGGCGACAGCCGATCGATGACCGCAATCACGCCATCGGCGCCAGTAAGTGAGGTCTCGCCGGTGTGTATCGTCGTGCCGAGTCCCTGCTGGCGCGCGTAGGCAAACAGATCGCGGTAGCGCTCGATGTCGTCGCCAAACTCGGTGGTGTGTTTTTCGGGACCCGCCAAATCGATGCCGATGACGCCGCGGCCGCGATACTTGACCGCTTTTTTGACGATGATTTCGTTGAGCTCATAGTCAAATTCGCGCGCCAAGCAAAAAATCAACCCGGCGCGAATGGTGTAATCAAGACAGGCGCGATCCATTCCACGCAGCGCGGAGGCGATGATGTAGTCGAGGTCGCGCTCGCCCGACAGATTGCGTTTCATCGGATTGAAGCGGAGCTCGATCATCGACACCCTCGACGAGCGATACTCTTTGCCGATCACTTCATACACCGAGCGCTCGATGGCCGAGGGCGAAGACTGAATCAGCTCGGTCCAGCGGTGCATGATGTCGAGATAGTCGCCGAGCGAAGTCACGCGTTTTGGATCGGCATACACCAAATCGCAAAAATCCCAGTAGGACTTCACCGGCAACTTGAAACCGTGCTCGTGCGCAATCGACCACAAGACATGCGGCGCCACCGCCCCGCCAACGTGCAGGTGCAGATCGATCAATTCAGTGGTACGAGGAAGCATAGGCACGCTAAAGTTTGCGTGTCGTTACTGAGCGCTGTCAAGTTTGCAGCAGGAGTCGCAAGGCAACTGCCGGGACAAAGCACCGATTTTTTTTCACGCGCTAAAAGCGGAGCACGTGTTTCACTAAATATCGATCACTGCCAAATCGTCGCTGACGCGGAGGCGATGAAATGGCGAGCGCGAGCAGCAGTAGGCAGGCCAGCGCCGAGCCGCAGAGAACGGGACGGCTCGGCAATTTCGCCGGCGAGGGTTTGCACCGCTAGCGTGCGCTGTTCGTCGACATGCTTCCGGGCTCGATTGGAGATTCGACTGCGCGCCCAACCGTCGATCGCCCAGGCCAGATCTGCATGACGGGTTTCGTCCTTGGCGATGCCGGCAAAGGCTCGACACACCGCCGGCGGTTGCGCGGCACGTGCCTGCCAGGTGGCGACCAGCGCAGAAAAAGTCTCGCGCACGCAACCTTCAACCGCGTTTTCGATCGCCAATTCCTCGAGCGAGCGTGGTGGAATCGGTCTGACGCAGACCTGGGGCACGACGCCGCCGTGGTGGCGAGCCAGAGCAGCGAGAGTGCGAGCGTGACGCACTTCATCCCGCCCGGCCCGCTTAGCCGCGCGAACCAAATGTTGCGGCGCTCGATGGCGAGAAAGTTCGGCCGCTAACTGGGAGAAAGCATCGACCGACGCCGCCTCCAAGTGAGCAGTGGCGGCGAAGTAATTTCCGACTGCACAACGGCCCTTCACCTGAGCGGCTTCTAGCCCGCCAGGCTTGCGCCCGGCGGTGCCACACGGATGGACACAGTAGAGCACCTCGGCGCCAGCATCAGTAAGCCCCGGCCCGCAGCAAAAGTAATAGCTAGGCGGGCAGTAATCGTTACACGGACCGTAAAAATAGCAGTGGTAGCCGGCGTCGATATCGGTGCCGGCGTCGCCGATTCCTTCCGGCGGAAAAGGGACTTCCCCGGGCGGAAAAAGCTGTTCGCACGGGTCGTCCAGAAAGCCTCCGTCGAACTCCATGGCGGCATCCACCCCGCCGTCGTCTTCGCCACCGTCTGACGATGACGCCTCGACAGCGAGATCGACCGGCGTCACGCCTGCCGATGGAGAACAGGCGCTGGCCAGCGGTAAAGAGGCCAAAATCGCCCGCTCGAAAAAAAGCTTAAGAATGTGGCGTGGCACCCGCGGAGCCTAGCTCGTTACCTCCAGGCTGTCGCGCAGGGTTGCGAGCCGGCTGCGATGCCGCGCTTGAGGAAATCGTGGTTGAAAATGTGGTAGAAGGCTGCTTGGGGAAGACTTCAGGGCTGCGAGCGTTCAGTACATACCGCCCAAAACCCGATCGCGCAAACAACGATGAGACCGATCGCCAAAATGAAAACCGCGCTCATTTTTCTTTTGCCGCTTTATCGATATGGCAATGCCGGGTGACGGCCCAGTTTCCCATGACTAGTCCGCGCATCGTCGTGCTCGGAGGCGGAGCTTGTGGAATGACCGCTGCCCTCACGCTCGCTCGCGTCGGTGCGGAGGTAACGGTGCTTGAGCGCGAGCAGCGAGTCGGCGGACTTTGCGGCACGCAGGAGCGACGTGGCTTTCGCTTTGATCTGGGCGGCCATCGTTTCATTTCTCGCAGTGGCGAACTGCAGTCGATGATACGCGACCTGCTTGGGGAAGATCTGCTTCTGCGTACTCGTTCGAGCGTGGTTCTAAATGGCGGCAAACAAGTTCGCTACCCGCTCGAGCTCGACGACGTCGCTCGGAAAGTAGAACTGTCGCGCGGTGCACGGGTTGTTGCGAGCTATTTGAAAGAGCAAGTTCGGCAGCGGGTACTCCCCGAGTCAGAGAATTCGTTTGAAGAATGGGTGACTCACCGTTTCGGGCGCGAACTGTATGCAACATTCTTTGGTCCCTACACCGAAAAGCTGTGGGGCATACCACCCTCTCAAATCTCCGCCGATTGGGCCTCCCAACGTATTTCGCTGCTGTCGCTCTCCGATGTTCTGTTGCGACTGGTAGGCCTTCGACGTGGCGGATCTCGTTCCTGTGCTCGTCGCTATCTTTATCCCCGGCTCGGCATCGGACAGATCTTCGAGCGTATGGCCGAGGAGATGGTGTCGCATGGCGGAAACCTTAACATCGGAGCGCGCGTGACCGGGCTCGACGTGCATCGCTGCCGAGTGAGAAGCGTGCGCTATCAGCAAGGCGAGAGGGAAATGGAGATCGCTTGCGACGCGGTGGTTTCGACGATGGCGCTTCCTCAAGTGGTCCGGATGATCGGCGGGCGCACGCTGCCAGCACCGCTCGAGCGCTCAGCGCGCGAACTTCGTTTTCGCGGCATTCGTCTGTGCAACGTTTTGCTCGATCTACCGGAGGTATCTCCGCACACCTGGATGTACGTCTCCGATCCTCGTTATCTCATGACCCGCATCCAAGAACCGCGGCAGCGAAGTCCCTTTGCCGCACCTCCTCACCAAACCTCGCTGATGCTCGAGATTCCGTGCGATGTTGGCGACGCGGTGTGGAGTGCGCCCGAGCAGGCAATTTATGATCGCTGCATGGACGATCTTTCTCAGCTGGGTTTCTCCGGTCTGCGCGATGCCACCCTCGAGCATTTTTCCAGTTTCGTCGAGGAGGGATATCCGATTTATCATCTCGACTATCAACGCGATCGCACACGTCTGCTCGGTTTTGTCGGCGACACCAAAAACCTGATCACGTGTGGTCGTCAGGGTGCGTTCCGTTATGTGTTCATGGACACCGCGATGGAAATGGGCATCGCAGCGGCAAACGCGCTGCTCGAGCGAAATGGCCACACCGATAGCGCCCACAACCGTTTGTCGATCGCCGAGCTTCGGAGCGAGCGCGGGCTGGTCGAGACCCATGCTCTCACTGCGTAATCTTTGGCAAGGAGGTACCATGCGTCGGACTTCTTTTCTGGTGCTGATTGTCCTGGGACTCTCTTGCCAAGACAGTCCTCCGCTTCCCAAAGGCGCGGCAACGCCAAAAACATTTTTTACCTCGAAGACGATGGACACGCGCTTCTACGTGGCCGACCATTTTCTGGCATCGATCGAGATGCAGGTTTCCGGCGAACCATTCGCGGAGCTGCTCGGACGCGATCTGGCGGGTTACGATCGCTTTAGCACCACGCCTGACTTGTACATCGACCCTTCGTCGGGCCAGAACACCGTCGATCCGATGAGCTATTCGATGGCGATCGAGTCCTACGAATATTCCAAGCAGCCAATGAACAATACGTCCTTCGAATCGGGCGCTGGCCTGTCGCTACAGTTCGGCCCGGTGCTCAATCCTGCCGGCGTCACCGGCGACGCCGCATTCGTACTGCTGCGCGATCGACTGCAGCATTTTGCCGATACCAGCCACACCGGTGGCGCACTGGCGTGTCCGATGGGCCAGATAAACTGTCCGATGCCGCTGCCAACCAACTGGGTGGTCTCCCCCGCTCCGGCGGCCAACCCGTATAACTATTATGGTTGGCCTGGCTACTGGCCGGTATTCGCCGAGTTCAAATCGTTTGCGCCCGACATCGCACCGTCGGGCGGCGCCACCCGCAGTTGCAGTTTTCTCGGTGGCTACGCCGCCAAAGCAGCGGGCGTGCAAGCGGTGGGCGATTACGAATGTGGCTACAACTCGCTCAATCTGATCGATCGCACAGCCCAGGTCGAGAAAGTGATTTCACCGGCAGCGATGGGTTTCGCTCTGTGGAAACAAGGTCTGTGGACCATCAACTATTGGCAGACCGTTCATGACCTCGCGGGCAATGGCATCACCCAAGTTGCCGACGCCGACATCGCGCAGGTAGGTACGCCCGGCAATACCGTCGTCGGCCAATATCCCGATCCGAGCGACGCGAGCGGCAAAGCGATGTTGATGGGCATGCCCGGCGTTTACCTCGGAGACATTCCCGTCGAGGGCTGGCAAGGCCTCACCATGATCGACGAGATGAACAACAAAGCAGCTTTCGTTCTGCAGAAAACAATGACCACCGATGGTTCACAAGTCGGCGGCTTCGCGTCGACAGCCGACGCCATCCGCTATGATTACGCAGCGCCGCTGCGCTGGTGGCCGGCGGAAATTGCGGTCACTGAAACCGGCGATCCTCCACCCTCGGGTTTTGCTTGGAAGTCATTTCCTAAGCCCACCGAGTTCACCATCACGACGGCAAAAAGTCGTCTACGCGATCTCACCGCCCTGGCTGGTGGCTTTGCCGAATTTTTCGCGCTCACCGATTTCAACAACCAGGATGTCGGCGGACAAGTAAGTTCGCGGGCGACCTTTGACGGCGATCCATTTCCCGCGGACAACCAACTTCCCGACGGCGAAGAGACGCCGCACGACCGCGCCCTGGCGGCGATCAAAGTCGCTGCCGTCAACATGGATCGTCTGCACTTTGACGCCACCAACAAAGTGATGGTCGACGAAGTAACGATCTCGAGCGGCAACGTCCAGCGCGGGTCGCTGGTCACCACCGTCGATGCAAGTTATTCGATCGTCGGCCTGCGTACCGCGTTACGATCGATCTCTTCGACGCTCACTCTATATTCCAATGATACGCCCGACGTACTCGGAGGCCCGACTGCACTCGATGCGGCGCCGCTGCATGGAACTTCGACCGCACTGCCGGTGCGGATGGCGGAGCTCATTCGTGCCCAGGCCGACTTCATCGTTGCCAAGTTGGTTACTCAGGACGGCTCGGTCGCCAACGCCTATGATCTCTCGACCGGCAAAGCAGATTCGTCGCCGACGCTGTTGCAATCGGAGGCGAGTGCAATCCGCGGCCTGCTCGATGCCTATCTTGCAACCAGCGACGAGAAATACCGTCAATCCGCAGTGCGCATCTATAGCGATCTCGACAAGCGCTTCTGGATGAAAGACCTGCGCGCGTTTCGTACCACCGCGCAAGTCAGTGACACGCTGACCTATACCCCGTTAGCATTCGGCACCATTCAGGGCGCGCTCAGACAATATTGGAAGTTGGTCGGCAGCCAGCCCGGCAATGAACGGACTGCGTCCGAACTTTTGGAACGGGTGCAGCGCACCAACAAGCTCGTCGCCAATGGCTGGGACGACGCGAATGCGGACAACATCGTGCAGTTTCCCGACGAATGTACCGGTGCCGGGCTGCAAATGGCCGAGCGCGCGCTGACCGGTGAGCTGTCGCATCCCGATGAAACCGACCGCGACCACGACTGTGTGCCCGAAATCTCGAGTGCAAAGTTGCCCTCGGCGCTGGCTGCGCAAGTGGTGTTTACTCGACGATGAAACTTGCGCGCAGCACATTTCTCGTCGCTGCCGCGGCTCTGTTGATCGGTTTGAGCCGTTACGGTTTTCGTGCCCGCGTGCCGGACGATTACGATTCGATCGGCTTTGTGCTGGCGCTCGATGACTTTGACCTGGCGCGTTTTCAACCGCACTTCCCCGGCTACCCGATCTACGTTGCACTTGGACGACTGGCTCATTTCTTTTTGCGATCGCCGCTCGATGCAGCAACTGCGGTCTCGGCCGCAGCTTCGGCAGCGACGGCGTTTGGAGTTTGGCGAATCACATCTCGGATTGCGTCTAGGGGGGCGGCGTGGTGCGCAATTGCGCTCTACGCTGGCGCTGCTTTGCCATGGATCGTCGGCGGCGCTGCCCTTAGCGATGGAACGGCCGCGGCGCTGGCGACGCTTTCGTTCGCGGCTCTACTCGAGGAGCGACCTATCCTCAGCGGCGTCTTGCTCTCCTTGATGCTGGGAACCCGTGCTTCTTACTTTCCTCTCGCGTTCTCATGGGTGGCGATTCTTTTCATCTTTCAAAGAAGGAGCCTTCTTCGCGCATTGGTCTCGAGTCTACTTGGCACGATCGCTTGGATGGTCCCGTTTGTGATGATGGTTCGGCCGCAAAAACTGCTCGAGCTCGGCCGCATACATTTGCACGGACATTTTTCAGATTGGGGCGGCTCGGTCACCACTCGCCCCGATCTTCGACTGCGGGCGTTCAGTTTTGCACGCGACCTTTTCTACGATGGAATTGCGCCACGCACCTGGGCACTGGCGTTGCTTACAGTGATTGCGCTGATCGCATGGCGCACGCGCTTGCCACAATCCCGACCTCTTATCGTTGTCGTTGCCGTTGCCATCGCGCTACCGTATGTCTTGTGGGCATTGCTCGGTCAAAACATCGTCGAGCAGCCGCGGCATCTGCTGCCGCTCGTGATCGCGCTGCTAATAGCACTCGGCTGCCTGCTCGGCGATCAGGTGTGGCTCGCAATCTCCGCCATCGCGGTGGTGTTGGCGGCCTCTTTCCCCCTGGCGCGCGCACACGCCATCACAATGCCGGCTGCGGCCCAAGCGGCTGCGTATGTAGAAAACAATTATCCATCGAAGACCGTCGCCGTTTTTGGTGGCAGCGCGATTCGGCTTTTTCGTTTTCTCACTCCCTCGGTGGTGACGCTTGAGCGTACATGGCTTTCGGAAGTCGATGTCGATCTCGAGCGGCTCGACGTTTTGCCGCCGCACATCCTCGTCACCTCGGAAGTAGCGATCGACGCCCGCCGCGCGCCCCGTTTGAAGAAGGGACCGCTCTTTTGTCGCGACGCAAGGCTTGATCGAAGACAGCCCTGTCTTCAGCTTTTCGAATATTCTTTGGCACAGGGAAGTGCTCGGTGAACAGTGCGTCGATCGTTCTCTTACTCATGGTCGCTGGCTGTGGCTCCACCTCAGGCACAGCGCCAACTGTGTCTTCCACCATCGCGCTCACCTCCGATGACCGCGCACTCTGGGTGGTGTCACCGGACGCCGATTCGGTGTCGGTGATCGATCCGAAGTCGCGATCGCTCATCGCCGAGGTGTTACTCGCCAATGCGCCTCCTGCCGTCGATGCGCAGACCGAGCGATATGAGCCGAGTGTCAAGCCGCGTGCGCTGGCGATTTTGCGCGGCGACAAGAAGATCTACATCGCCGGACAAACTGCCAACAAAGTTTTTGTCGTCGATGCTGTTCAACACTCGGTCCTGACTTCGATTTCGGTCGGCGCTGCACCAACGGGAATCGTCGCAGCGCCCGACGGCAGCGCGGTCTATGTCGTGAATCATGAATCGGCGACGATTTCGAAAATTGATCCTCGCAGCGATCAAGTCGTCGGAACGTTGCCGGTGACCGAGCATCCGTGGAGCGCATCGATCTCTGCCGACGGCAAGTCTCTGTACGTCACACAATTTCTGCTTCGTCCCGGAGTCACCGTCGTCGACACCAACAGCTTCTCGGTGAGAAACACCCTTGAGCTGGCCGCCGAGGTACCCGATGCGGAAAGTGGAAAACTGGTACCAAACGGCGTGGCGCGTGGCGTCTACGCCGCGGTGCCGCGCCCTGGGACGAGCGGCGGAGAGGTCTGGCTACCCCATCTACTACTGGCGATCAAAACCGCGGAACCCGATCTCGATTTTGAATCGACAGTGTTTCCGACGATCTCGACACTGGCTGCCAACGGCAAGGCAGAGAGCAAGCGACTGCTGTTCAAACCACTGATGGTTCCCGGTGCCCGCGGATCGTTCGGCGATTCGATGTCGGGGCCGCGCGCCATCGCCTTTACTCCCGACGGTAAATTTGCACTACTTGCCAATTCTGGCAGCGAAGATGTCATGGTGTTCGACGGCGACACCGGCAACAAGGTGACGCTGGTGCGGCCGCTGCCGGCGACGTTTCTCGAAGGCATCGTTGTCGATCATGCCGGTCGGAAAGCCTACGTGGATGGACGCAGTACCCACAACGTTGTCGTTCTTACTATCAATCCCAAAGACCAAGTGGCGCCGGTTCTCGTCGATGGCGATCCAATTGAGCGTCTGGTTTCCGATCCGATGCCAGCCCACCTTCGACTCGGGCAGCGGCTTTTCTATACCGCCAATTCGGCAGCGTTTCCGATCACCAAAAACTTTTGGGTCTCCTGTTCGAGCTGCCATCTCGAAGGCGGAACCGATGCCGTCACCTGGCTCTTTAAGGCCGGCCCACGCGATACCCCATCGAACGCCGGCGGCCCCATCAACACCGGTTTTCTGCTCCGGCAAGCGCTGCGCAATAGCGTGGTCGACTATGACCTCACCATCAACGTTGAGCAGGGCGGAAACTTTCATCGCGATTCGGTGATGCAGAAGCGCCAGCTCGAAGCGTTGGCGGCTTTCGTCAACTACGCCATCCCGCTGCCACAGAATCCGCATCGTGCTTCCGACGGAAACCTCACCGCAGCCGAGCAGCACGGACAGACGATATTCAATGGCCAGTGCTCGAGCTGCCATTCGGGCGAATTTTTCGCCGACTCGGGCGTGGGAAATCCGACTCTTGATCCAAACGGCCCGATTGTCCTCCATGACGTCGGCACCTGCGTCAAGGACGCCGCCTTCAACGATCAACCCGCTGCAGATGATGTGATTGGCAAGATGCACACGGCGTGCGACTTCGACACCCCAACGTTGCGCGGCATTTTTGCGACCGCTCCCTACTTCCACGACGGCAGCGCGGCGACGCTGCTCGATGTCGTCAATCGACTTCCATTTTCCGCCGGGCTGTCCGATCAAGACAAGAGTGACTTGGTCGAATATCTGAAAATTCTCTAGATTTGCTTCGTCGTCGCGCGAATGAGCCGAGGATACTCAATACTCAATACCTGACCTGACCACTTCGGCGCATGACACCAGGGGCGCCCGGAAGTCGGCGTTGATTCGCACTTCGCGATTCTTACCACCGCCGACAGCCGACAGCTGACAGTGGAGAAAAATCGCGAAATCGCGTTGACCCTCCGTGAATTCGCTCTTGAAAGGAGGACTAGAGTAGGTGATTTCATGAATG
>JAHFDU010000289.1 GCA_023248835.1 Myxococcales bacterium
ATTCGCTTGACATGTAAAGTCAAATAAAGTAAAAACAGACGTATGTATTTAGGTGTACATCCCGAAAAGTTTCACAACGATGAAGTTTCATGCTTTAATGCTGCCGAGGCCAACTTGGGAAGAACAATGACACGCAAGCCGAAGGCAGGTGAGCAGCAGCATTTCAGTATCACCCTCGATGGTGCGCTGATGCTCGCACTCGACGACATGGCCGAACAGATGTCGCGGGAGCGGCCAGGGCTGACGCTGACGCGCACCGACGTGGTTCGGGTGGCGTTGCATGAATGGTTGGCAGATCGAAAGAAAGAGCACAAGCGGTAGCGCTCTTTGCTTGGTCGCTGTGCGTTACAAATTGGTAGGAGTTTTAGATGTGCCTTAATCGTAAGAATTTCTCTTCGTCGCTGCAGCCACTCTGTCAGCCGCAAGAGTGGTAAGCGCATGGCTACCGTCGTCAAGCGCGGTACGAAAGCGCGACCGCGCTTCTATGGGCAGTACCGTGACGCCAATGGCGTACGTCGCACCCGGCTCTTGCGCGGAGCTACATCAGCGGAGCAAGCACGTATTATGGCCGCCGCAATCGACCGCAACGTTATGCAGGGGAAACTCGGCATCGAGGAGCCAGCGCCAGAGGAGCAGGTGCGCTCTACGATTACAGTGCAGGAGCTGTCGGAAAGATTTCTGCGTGAGTACGCGCCCCCTGATATCAAAGACATCGACAACTACCGATTGGAGGCGCGCAGCGTCCACAAAGTTCGTATCCTGCCGGCAGTCGGGAGCCAAGCGGCAGCATCGGTGCGAATGTCGACGGTAGAGCGGCTGCGTGATGCCGAGCTGACGAAGCGTTCGCGGGCCAGTGCAGTGCAGACCCTGGCGGCTCTCTCGAAGCTGTACGTATGGGGCAACAAAGTTGGTCTCATCAGCTGTCCAAACCCCGTGCAGGGGTGTGAACGACCCCGTAGCACTTCGTCGATCGACTATTTGTCACGCGAAGAAGTCGGCAAGTTACTCGCCTACAGCGAGGATCACGCGCCCGATATCTATCCAATGATTGCGACCGCAGTCTACTGCGGCCTGAGAAAAGGCGAACTGTACGGTCTACGGTGGAGCGACGTCTCTCTCGAGGCCAGCCGTATTGATGTGATGCGCAGTTATCGCTCGCTGCCCAAGAGTGGCAAGCCACGCCATGTGCCGATGCATCCAGAGCTGGTGCGTGTTCTTCGACAATGGCGAAGCTGCTGCCCGGTCACTGATGCTGGCTTGGTGTTTCCTATCGACAACGGTCGCGGGCAGCGCATGGGAGATGAGACTGATATGCGCGCCCTGGCCAATGTGCTAGACGCAGCCGGCTGCCATGTGCCAAAAAAACCGTGGCATGCACTCCGACACACTTTTGCAAGTCACGCCGTTATGTCGGGCACGCCGCTGTATGACGTGCAACAGCTGCTCGGTCACTCGAAGCCGATGATGACGCAACACTATGCGCACCTTGCGCCGGCCCATCTGGCGTCCGCAGTGGCTCGCCTGAGCTTCACTTCTCCGGTCGATGCGGATATTGCCAGCATCGACGAAGAACGCCGCAAGCGCGCCACGAAAACCTGAGAAATCCGTACGTCTCCTGTACGTCTTTCGCCGTGATTTGGTGTTACCTTCCGAAACCGCGATTTTTAGCTCAATCTCAATTTGCCGTCGAGAAAGGCACCATTCGTGACTTTCTCGGTCACATTCGATAACGTCAACCGCAGACTTAGGATCTGGCACCGCAAGGTATGGGGGTTCGACTCCCCCTCCTCGCACCGGCTTGAAATTAAAAGAGAATACGCCTGAGAACAACAGTCGTCGCTGAATGCGTGTTACCCGCCGTACGTCTCGAGTCGTTGTGTCAGATCGACATAGTGGGCGCAGGTTATGAATTGCTCGCTACATGTCAGAACACTCACTTGTCTGGCAGTGGTTACCCACCTGAGCCGCTCGACAATTCAGCTTGTCCGCGGCGGCTTCATTCCGAACGCACTGTTGAAGCGTCGAATCGCGATCGCCCTTGACGTACACGTCGACGAACTGTGGAAGACGGTAGAACGGTGCAAAAAGGCATCTCCATGCCGATAGACTTGGCAAGCGAGTGGATTGCAGCACTGCGTTCGCCAGACGCCCAGAAAGCGTTGGCCGAAGCGCTTCGTCCGATCGTAGCCGACGAGTTGGACCGCGTGCTCAAGGCGAACGGCGAACATCTGGCACCGTTGGCAACAATTGTCGGCTCCTCTGTTCGCGCAGCGGCAGCTCGCCTCCGTCGCGATAACGGGCTTCGCGCACTTGGAATTCCGATCGGACGCCGCCTTTTTTTTCGCCGCAGCGAAGTGGAACTCTACCTCAAGCAGAGGTCATGCGAGTGACGCCTGGCCAACCAATCTCACCGCGAGGACGTGCGCGATGAAAAGACGCCCGTCCCCGGAACAGTTGTGGCTCCCCGGCATCGAAAAAAAGCCGCGGCGGCGTCGAATAGATCGCGCCTGCAGCGGCGCCGTGATCCGGTGCCCGACTTGCGAAGCGCAAACCATTCTCGAGCTCGACGAGGCGACCAATGAGTTGCTCTTACCGCGGCCTGGCGGCCAAGATCGACACTGGAGCGGTGTCGGCAAAGCGCAACGCCGGCGGCAGCGAGGAGATTGGATGGCGCCCAGGCAATCGGGCGCGCAACAGCGGCCGTTCGGACCAATGACACTGCGGCCGCACGTGATGCTCTTGGTGGTAGCCTTCGTTGCAAAACAGAAAATTGTAGACCTTGCCGTAGTAGCTAATCGAGTTGGACAATGGATCTTCTGGCGGCACCCCGGCGTGCTCGTAGTAGTTCTCCGCCGATGTCACCGTCCAGCCAAAATAGTAAAGCGGCAAATAGAACAGCAGCACGTATTGCCAAGAGATCGCCGCGTACGCCGCAAACACCACCACGGTAGCCAGCACTTCCAGCCAAAAATGGGTCCGGTGGCCCTTGCTCACCGCGTCGCGGTAGGCGCGCGAAATGTAAGGGCGAAAAAATCCGAGCGCAATGTACGGCAGCGCGTGTTCCTGCTCGCCGTCTTTTCCGTACGCATAGAGAGACGAACGATCACGGGTGTGGCCTCCCGGGCCGCCACGATCGTTTTCGTAGCGGTGGTGGTTCAGATGGTGAAAGCGGTAGAGCACCTGCGGCATGCCGAGGTGGACCGAGTGAAAAATGGCAAACGCCCGATTGAGTCCGCGGGCGCCAAACCACGGGGTGTGCATGAAGTTGTGCGCCACCGGGCTGGCGTTCCACCAGAACAGAAACAGATAGAGCGGCCACAACCCAAGCAGCGTCAGCCACGACAGCCGCGCAAAATGGGTCGCCAGCCAAAAATGCGAAAACGCAAACCCGACCGCAACCACGAAGAGATGAATGTCGCGACGATTTTTCCACACCCGCATGGCTATCCCTCCTTGCTGGCTTGAACCAGACCGCTCTTGCAGAGCCAGTCGATGGTGGGAGACAAAGTCGATCGAGCATTGCGGAAAGAAACCTGGAGCTCCTCTTTTGCCTTGCGGCTCGACATCATCCAATAGCGCGTCGCGTAGGGTACGGTGGCGAGCGGCACCGGAAAGGGCAGATGAAACAGCCTGGCCAGCGCCGCCGCCGCGCGCAACAGCCAACTCGGCACCCGCACCCGCCACTTGTGCGATTGGCCAACCAGATCGAGCGTGAGTCGTGCCAATTCGGCGATGGTGACATTGTCGCCGCCCAAGATGTAGCGCTCGCCGCTGCGACCGCGCTCAAGCGCTGCCACAATCCCTCTGGCGACGTCGTCAACGTGGACAATGTTGGTGCCGCCCGAACAGACCAGCACCAACCAGCTGCGAGCGAAATCAACCAAGGTGCTGGCGGTAATCAGGCCAACGTCTCCCGGACCGTAGACCTCTCCGGGGTTGACCACCACCACCTGCAGACCCCGCTCTTGCGCGGCAAAACAGATCGCCTCTCCCGCCGCTTTGGCACAGGCGTAACGAAAGCGATCGGGCGGCAAAGAAAAATGCGTCTCTTCGTCCTGTACGATCGGCCTTGAGGTTGCGCCGACGGCAGCGATGCTACTGACAAAGACCAGGCGTCGGCAACCGGCGAGCAGCGCGGCGTCGACCACGTGCCGGGTGCCCTCAATCGCCACCTCTTCGAGCAGCGGCGAGTCGAGCTCGCTCCACGAGGAGAGACAGGCGAGATGAACCACCGCCTGAGTGCCCTGTGCTGCCATCTTTAGCGACTGCACATCGCGCACGTCGCCAACCACTTTTTCAATCGCTCGCCCGCCGAGCCGACGACAGTCGGAGCGCTCTCGTACCAAGCAGCGCACCTCATGGCCACGATCGAGCAGCTCACCCACCACCGCCGAGCCGACAAACCCATTGCCGCCGGTGACCATTACCCGCACGCGCCGAGCTCCTCGGCCACCGCCTGCGCTGTGCGCTGCAGCTCCGCCCCGCTGTGCTGCGCGGTGACGAAAAAGCGCAAGCGAGCCGCACTCTCGGCGACTGCGGGGTGAATCACCGGGCGCGCATTGATGCCGCGCACCAGCAACCGCTGCGACAAAGTGACCGCTTTCATCGAATCACCCACCAACACCGGAACAATCGGCGTCTCTTGGCAGAGTCCGGTCCGCACGCGGCGCGCCTTGAGCAATCGCAGAAACAGCGCACTGTTTTCGCGCAGGGTGTGCACCCGCTCCGGCTCCTTCTGCAAGATGTCGATCGCAGCGCAGGCCGCCGCTGCACTTGGCGGCGAAAGACCAACACTAAAAACAAAACTGGGCGACGTGTAGCGCAGGTACTCAATCAGCTCGCTCTGCCCAGCGATGTAGCCACCGCAACTGGCGAGCGCTTTGGACAACGTACCCATCCATAGATCGACCGAGCGCGGATCGACCCCAGCGTGTTCAGCAATGCCCCGCCCGCTGCGGCCAAGCACCCCCATCGAGTGGGCTTCGTCGACGAACAGAAAGGCCTCCTGTTCGCGTTTGATGCGCACGCATTCCGCAAGCGGCACCACGTCGCCGTCCATGCTGTAGACCCCTTCGACCACCACCAGTGCGCGCCGGTGCTGCGGTCGCTGGCGAGTCAAAATCGACTCCAGCGCCGCCATGTCGTTGTGCGGAAAGGCGACCACCCGCGCGCCCGATAAGAGGCAGCCCTGCACCAAACTGTTGTGGCTGAGCGAATCGTGCACGATAAGATCGGGTTTGCCGAACAGATGGCCGATGGTACTGACATTGGTGGCGTGCCCGCTCA
>JAHFDU010000013.1:0-7978 GCA_023248835.1 Myxococcales bacterium
GCCCATCGCCTCGACGGCTACACTCCTGGCGGTCTCAGCGGCGAATACGTGGCGGAACTGCTGGTCTCCCTGGTGGGTCTCGTCGGTGCGGTGCTGTTCGGAGTGTGCGGGCTTTGCATCTCGATGGTGCTTTGCACAAACCTCACTATGCGCATGCTCGGCCGCGTCGCGATTGCCGGTGCGCGCGGCGCCCAGCACAGCAGTAAAGCGGCGATTGGACTGTTTTGGCCGGTGGAGAAGAAAACCGCGCTAACCCGATCGACTCGCAAGGCGGATGACACCCTCGAAGATCGCCAAAACGAAATTGACGAGCGCGATATCAAGAGCGAAAGCGATCGGCGGCGGCTCCGGCGCGAAGGCCAAAAACAGCCCGACATCAAGGCGCAGATCGCTCCGCCGATTCAGGTCGTCGAGCCGCTGGTACAAAGCGCCGCCAAGCCGACGCCGCCACCGAAGATCGTTGAGCTGGCGCGAAAAAAAGAGCTCGATGCCAAGCCCGAGCCCAAACTGCACAAGGCCGATTACATCGTCGCTGAGGGCGGCTATCACCTGCCTGAATTGAGTCTGCTCGATTACGAACCGGCCACCGACGAAAAAATCGACAAGGAGGCGATGCTCTTATTGGCCGAGCGTTTACAAAAAACCCTGTCGGACTACGGCGTCAAAGGCCAAGTGGTGCAGATCCATCCTGGGCCGGTGGTGACGATGTATGAATTTGTTCCCGCGCCTGGCACCAAGCTCTCCAAGATTACCGCCCTGTCAAATGACTTGGCGATGTCGCTCGAGGCGTTGAGGGTGCGCATCGTTGCGCCGATCCCGGGCAAAGGTTCGGTCGGCATCGAAGTGCCCAACCGATCGCGGGCGACAGTGTTCTTAAAAGAGATTTTGGTCGACGAGGGCGTGCAAAAAGCCAAATCGAGATTGACGCTCGGCCTCGGCAAAGACATCTCCGGCGTACCGGTTGCGGTCGACTTGGCGAAAATGCCGCATATGCTGGTGGCCGGTACCACCGGGTCGGGAAAATCGGTGGCGGTCAACGGCATGATCTGTTCGATTCTGTTTAATGCGACACCGGAAGAGGTGCGCATGATCATGATTGACCCGAAGATGGTCGAGCTTTCGATCTACGAGGGCATTCCACATCTGCTCCTGCCGGTGGTGACTGATCCCAAGAAAGCCAATCTTGCACTCAAGTGGGCGGTCGACGAGATGGAGCGCCGCTACGAAGCGGTTTCCAAAGCCGGCGTGCGCGACATTCTCGCCTACAACAAGCGCATCGAAAAATTGATCGCCGACCCGCCCAAGGTCGAAGAGAAGAAAATCAAAATTTTTGTCGAGGGCGAATCGGGCAAACACGAAGTCGAAGTGCGCCCCGACGAAACCGCAGTCAAAGCTGCCGGCGGCGTGGTGACGGCGGATGTGCGCGACGAGATCTCGGCGGCGCAGGCGATCATGCACAAGCGGCAGCAGGAGCTCAATCTCGACGGGCCGCCGCGAAAATTGCCGTTTATTTTGGTGATCATCGACGAATTTGCCGACCTGATGATGGTGGCGCCCAAAGATGTCGAGACTTCGGTGGCGCGAATTGCGCAGAAGGCGCGCGCCGTCGGTATCCATCTGCTGCTGGCGACGCAGCGCCCGTCGGTGGATGTGATCACTGGCCTCATCAAGGCCAATTTTCCGTCGCGAATTGCGTTTCAAGTCGCCTCCAAGATCGATTCGCGCACCATCCTCGATCAGCAGGGCGCCGAGAATCTGCTCGGCATGGGCGACATGCTGTTTACCGATCGCGGCCAGGCGCTGCGTCGCGTTCACGGCGCGCTGGTGACCGATACCGAGATCAAACGATTGGTGGAATTTTTGAAGCAGCAGGGCAAACCGATTTACGACATGGATATTTTGAAACCACGCGAAGGCGAAGACGGCGAAGAGGGCGGCCTGCCGAGCGAAGAGGCGCACGATCCGGTGTACGATCAGGCGGTTCGCTTGGTCTGCGAAACTCGCATGGCGTCGGTGTCGATGATTCAGCGCCGCTTACAAATCGGTTTCAATCGTGCGGCGCGCCTGGTCGAACGCATGGAGCGTGAAGGGTTGGTGGGTGCCGCCAACGGCTCAAAACCGCGCGAAGTGCTAGCCGGCGCGATTTAGACTGAAATCGCGTTGACGTGATCGATCTGCGTTGTCGTTGACCTTGTCGGCGACGGCGACGATCTGTTCCACAAAATCGACCATTGCCTACGCTGAAGCGCCACCGACAGTGATGACTGAGATGAGACCGTTCAGGTCGCCGTCGCCGTCAACAACTACTACTACAACGACAACGACCTGCCAGACGCAATCGCGTCAACGTGATAGCGATTTAACTTCTCGGCAGCACTGCTACACCGGAAATACCGAGATGATGGTCGGTTGACCATACGCAGCGGATCTTGTGCCTTTCCAAAAGGCACAGGCTCGAGGCATCGACGTAGGTCAGTTTGGTGCCGCGAAAATGATCGAGCGTCTTGAGTACGTGCTGATGATGATCGACGGTTGCCTCGTAAACTTTAAGGCCCGCCAAATTTCCCAGACACTGCCTGAACGTGCGCGCCGCTTCCTCTCCCATGCGATGCAAGAACCAAGCGTAAGCTTCCGAGACTACCAGTAAAGAGGTCGACCATTTTGGCTTGGTACCGCCAAACAGGGTGACCGCCTGTTCATGCCAGCGATCGCGACGATTGAGGAGGGCGACAAAAATGCCCGAGTCGAGAAAAACCGAAGTCATGGAGACTCGCGATCGTAGACCACAGAATCAATGCTCGCGCTGTCGTCAAAATCTCCTTCCAGCAAGCCAGCAAACGCCATCCACGGTTTGTCGCTCGGCTCGCGCGCCAGTAATTTTTCGAGACCGCGCCGGCACAGCTCCGCCAGCGAAATTCCTTGGCGTCGGGCGACGGCTTTGGCCCGAATATAAAAATCTCGATCGAAAGATACTTGGGTGCGAATCATGTTATCATTATACATTATTATGATAACACGTCAAGGGCGTGCAGGCTGGCCGGGCTGGTCTGAAGATCCGTCAGTTTCGTAGGCGTGGGCGTAGGCGTAAAACGAAAATCCGTGCTCTCTGCCGACGGTGATGCAAGACACATGTGACGACTCAAAACAGGCGCCACATCGTCAAAGCACCGGCGCGGCATCCACGGTGCATGGCCGCTTTCTGTCGCTGATTCGCCCACGCCTACGACCCGCCCACGATAAAACTGACGGACGTTCGGACCCTGGAAGTTCATGCTACGCTGCGGCGATGAAAATCGACTTTCGTTTCGCTGCGGTGCTGCTGTATGCGGCTTCGGCCTACGCGCAGAGCGAAGCCACCAGTGATGCGATTCGTTTTCGCATTCAGGCCGGTGGCCGCGACCAGTACAAATTGGCGATTCCAAAACCGATCGGCGATGGCGATGGTTCAAAGACGGTGGTCGACGTCGCTTCGCTCGATCTGGCGCTGTCGGGCTATTTTCGGGTGCTCGACCCGGCCGGATTTTTGGCCAACCTCGCGGTCGAAGGCGTCAGCATCAATCCGCAAGACTGGAAAAATGTTGGCGCCGAAGGGGTGATGAAAGCGCGCGCCACCGCCTACGGCGACGACATCAAATACGAATTTCGCCTCTACGAAATCGCCAAAGGAAATCAGCCGGTGCTTTCGCACGACTACCGCGGGCCGCGGGCGCAGACGCGAATGGTGGTGCACGAATGGTGTGGCGAAGTCTTGCGCTATTTTACCAACGAGGACAATTTTTTTCGCTCGCGTATCGCGTTTACTGCGCAAAGCGGCAACCACCGCGATGTGCTGGCGATGGATTGGGATGGCAGCCGCTCGGCGCAGCTCACCAGCAATCGTTCGCAGAATCTGCTTCCCGCCTGGTCACCTGGTGGTGGCGAGCTGGCGGTGACCTCGTTTATCGGTGGCAAGCCCGACCTCTACGTCATGCCGGCGGCCGGCGGCAAACTAAAACCGATCTCGATGCGCTCGGGGCTCAACATGGGCGCCGCCTATTCGCCCGACGGCAGCAAGATTGCGGTGACGCTTTCGCAAGACGGCAATTCGGAAATTTATTTGCTGACGCGCGCCGGCCAAATACTCAAGCGGCTGACCAACAATCCTTACATCGATACTTCACCGAGCTGGTCGCCCGATGGATCGCGCATCGCTTTTGTCAGCGATCGGCACGGATCGCCGCAGATTTGGGTGATGAACGCCGACGGCTCGAACCAGCACCTGGTTACCTACAAAGGCAAGTACAACCAGACCCCGGTGTGGTGCCCGCGCAAAGACACGCCGCTTATCGCTTTTACCGCGCGCGACGAAAAACTCAATTACGATATTTTCACGCTCAACGTCGAGACTGGAGAAATTCTTCGTGTCACCGAAGGGCACGGCTCCAATCAGCATCCGAGCTGGGCGCCGAACGGCCGCGCGATTGCGTACGAGTCGTCGCGCGGTGGGATTTGGATCTCGACTGCTGACGGCCATATCGAACGGCAGGTCTATCGTGGCAGCGCGGCGTCGCCGACCTGGGGGCCGCAACTGCCGTCTGCGCTTGCCAAATGATACACGTTCATGCTCTCCAGCCCGGGCACCCTGAGCGGAGCGCAGCGTCCTTCGGCAGGCTCAGGATGAGCGGCCACAAGTCCCCCCCCGATTATACTGAGCTTGTCGAAGTACAAGCTCAGGGCGAGCGGAGCCTGGCGGCGTGAACGCCTACGCCAAATGAAACGCGTTGCCACCATCGATTGCGGCACCAACACGGTGCTGCTCCTCATCGCCGACTGGGACGGGACCTCGCTGCGGTCGGTCGAAGATCACGCCGAGATCGTTCGGCTCGGCGAAGGCCTCGATCGCACGCAAGTACTCTCGCCGGCTGCGATGGCGCGCACGCTCGAGGTGCTGAAAAAATATATCGATCGGTTCCGCGCATGCGAATGCGTTGATATTCGCGCGGTGGCTACCGAGTCGGTACGCAAAGCCCAAAACAGCAACGAATTTGTCGCCCGCGCCAATCTGTTGCTGTCGAGTGTCGGCGGAAAATTGGACGTCATTGACGGCAAACGCGAAGCGGCACTGGCGTTTGGCGCGGTGCGCGCTTCGTTTGTCGATTTGGTTCCGCCGATGACGGTGATCGACATCGGTGGCGGTTCGACCGAGATTCTCGTCGGTGGCGAAACCATCGAGGAGTCGGTCAGTTTTCCCATCGGCTCGGTGCGGCTGCATGAGCGGCTCTTGCATCATGATCCGCCGACGTCGGAGGAGCGCGCGTCGCTGTCGCTCACCATCGACGAAACCTTTCGCCACGCTCCCAAGTTGCGCGGCACCATTGTCGGTATCGCCGGCACCGTTACCACTTTGGCGGCAATGGTGCAGCGACTTGAAACCTACGACCCTGAGCGCGTGCATGGCGCTCAGCTGAGCTCACGCGAACTCGGCGAAATGACCGAGCAGCTGTGGCAGCTGCCGCTTGCCGAGCGAAAAAAATTACCTGGCCTTCACCCCGAGCGCGCCGATGTCATCTTAGCGGGCGCGGTGATTTTGCAAAAACTCTTGAATGGCAAAGACTGTATTGTCTCTGATCGCGGCGTCCGCTGGGGCCTCGCCTACGAGATGGTGGGTAAGCGTTCACGCTCCCCTGTCCGTGCACCCTGAGCGCAGCGCAGCGAAGTCGAAGGGCGAAAACAAGTCGAGCCTGCCCTTCGACAAGCTCAGGGCGAGCGGAGCGTGAACGTGTAGGTTAAGGAAATCTTCCCGCCGTGCGGCGCAAGGCCAAATCGCTGAGCGCCAGATCAAAGCGCGCTTGCGCCAATCCGACTTCGGCGGCGACCAAGCTGTCTTGCGCTTGCAATAGATCGAGTTGAGTGGCGGTGCCGGCGTCGTGCTGCACCCGCACCAGCTCCAGCGTTTCACGCGACAGCGCCACTGCGCGTTCCGCTGTTGCCAGCGCTTGGCGCTTGGTGCTGGCGGCTTCGCGGCTGTTCTTGAGCTCGTCCGAAATGGTCTGATGGAGGAGCGAAAGGCGAAACATGTTTTCGCGCTTCACCGCTTCGCTCAAATGGGCGGCCGACTCACGCGCACCGCCATCATAGAGCAGCCAATCGGCCTGAAGCCCCACCGCCCAGGCATAGTTGTCGCCGGCAAATCCGGCATAGTTGAACGCTCGCACATTGCCAAACGCGGAAACCACCGGCGCCCAGCGCCAGCGCGCGGTCGCGGTCTGCAGTTGCGCCGCGTCGACCGATCGCTCGAGCGCCAAAACTTCGGGACGCAGCCGCAGCGCATCTTTGCTCCATTCGTCGACGGTGGCATCAACGGGGGCCTCGATCGTCGTCGACGGTGCCACGTCGAAATTTTCGTCCAAGTCGATCAAAGTGCCGAGCCCGCGATGGGCCTGCGCTCGAGCGTCGGCGGCCTCTCGCGCCGCCTGTTCGGCGCGCACCAGGGCCAGTTCGGCACGCGTCACTTCCACCCGATTGACCACGCCGGCTTCGAGACGGGCCCGCGCATTTTGTACTGTCCGCCTCGCCACTTCGACGGCGTGACGACGCGCGGTTAAGAGTTCGTCGCTGCCGGCGGCAGCAAAAAAACTTTGCGCGGTGCCGTAAAGAATCGCGGTCTCGGTCGCGGCGAAATTGGCCTCGGCCGCGGCAGACGATTTGCGCGCCGCCGCTACGCCTACCCAGCTCGACGGCGCGACCAACGGCAGTTGTGCGCCGAGGGAAAAGTCGAGTTGCTCCGATTTCTGAATGACAAAGTTTCCCGGTGCGGCCTTGCGCACCTGATCCTCAAACGCGTTGAGGCTCGCTTCCGATCCGGGAAAAGCCATTTTGATCGCTTCGGCTAGCCCAATCAGCGGCTGCGTGCTTTGCGACAAATCCAAAGTAACTTGTTTGTAGTTGTGGGTGTATTTCCCCTGCGCTGCCAGCGTCGGCAAAAGCAGATTCCAAGCCTGCTCAACCGCAACCTGGGCCTGCTCCAGATGGGCGCGCGCCGCTTTCAGGTCGCGATTGTGCGCTCGCGCTCGATCGAGCGCGTTTTGCAGCGTCAGTGGTTGGGCCTGCGCTGTCGATCGCAGCATGAACACTGCGGCGATGAACCACTTCATCGTTGTCTTGGCCAGTGTCATTCGCGAGGACTGTATCAAAGAGTTTTTGAAATTGCGCGTCACCAGTTCGTTCGTTTGGTGAGTGGATCGTACCACTGCCGTTGTGCCGGCACCGACACCCACTCTTTTCGCGGCCACCAAATTCCGGTCAGGCGACCGCCATAGACGCAGCCGGTGTCGAGCCCTTTGCAGAGCGGCCGGTCGATTTTTCCTAGCTGCGCCCAGTGGCCAAAGATCACCGTCTCTGGGCCTGGCCACGACTCAAACCAGGGCACGCCGTCGACCGCACGAAGGGTAAGCAGATCTTCGGTTGAGCTGGTCTCGGGCCGCTTGCCGGGAGGGATCCCGGCGTGCACCAAGATCCAGTCGTTGTGCTGCCGATACAGCGGCCAGGTCCGCATCCAATCGACGGTACGCTCGAGGCTTGACCCGAGTTGCGCGCGCACGCGATCGAGGGTTTCCGATTTCCGCCCGTCGACGAGTGCTGCTTCGTGGTTGCCGAGCACCATCTCCGCCGACAATTTTTCCGCCAGCGCCAACACCTCGGCGCTTTTGGGCCCGCGGTTGATCAGATCGCCGACCGACGCCAATCGATGGCACTGCGCATCGAACTTGGCGGCGCTCAGCAGCGCACAGAGCTCGTCGTAGCAACCCTGCACATCGCCGACGACAAAAGTTTCCACCGTGCCAAATCATAACATCGAAGGTAGTCGTTTCACGCCTCCTGTCCGTGCACCCTGAGCGAAGCGCAGCGTCCTTCGACAGGCTCAGGATGAGCGGCCATCCCCCCCCGATTATGCTGAGCTTGTCGAAGTACAAGCTCAGGGCGAGCGGATTGTAGGCGA
>JAHFDU010000013.1:7988-22926 GCA_023248835.1 Myxococcales bacterium
CTTGGGCTATACTCTCTACTCTCGATGAAACTGTCGATCTCGGCCAAGATTTTTCTCGGCTTCTTAGTGGTGCTGGCGACTTTCGGCGCGGTGGCGCTCTATGGCGCCATGACCATGCGGCATCTCTCGGATGAGTTGCGGTTGGTCTCGCGCGGTTACGTCAAATTGCGACTGGAGCTAAGCGAACTGCAAAACAGCCAATCAAACTTGCTGCGCCTGCTCGGTGATAATCCCGATCGCGCCCAGGCGCGACCGATGTCACCGTTTGTCAAGGTGGCGCTCGACGATGTTCGTCGCGATCGGTTGCGTCAGCGCCTGCCGCAACTGAGTTCCGATCTACTGGCGCTGTCGAGCGTCGAAGAGCCGCAAAAAGAGCAGGAGCTACTCGCCAAACTTTCCAAACAACTTGGCCAGGTGCAGCAGAGCTGTCGCCTCGACGAGGAGCTCTTTGATCAGGTCTACGGGCCGGTCGGCGATGCGCCGCTCGAACATGATCCTGAGCGTTCGCGTGCCGCGGCGGTAAAGCTTTTTCGTCGCGAGCAAACCATCAAGCGCGAACTTTCTAATATCGCCACCGAACTCCGACTGCGCGCCGAAGAGGCCAGCCTGCGGCTCGAAGCCGAAGAGGATCGCGCGGTCTGGGGCACCCTCGGCGCCACCGTGCTGGCGGTTTTGGTTGGCCTGGTGGTGATGCTGATGACCACTCGCACGGTGCGTCCGTTGCGCCGGCTCAGTGAGCAGGCGCGCGCGATTGCCCGCGGCGAGTATCGTCAGCGGGTCGACGATTCGGCGCCCGACGAGGTCGGCCTGCTGGCGCGCGAATTCAATGCCATGGCCGCGGCGCTTGATGAACGCGAGCAGCGCCTCATTCGATCAGAGCGCTTGGCCGCGGTCGGAAAAATCGCGGCGCAAATCACCCACGAAGTGCGCAATCCGCTCTCGTCGATTGGCCTCAACGCCGAACTTCTCGAGGAGGAAGTCTCCGGGCTTGAGTGCGAGCCACGCACCAAGACCGAAGTTCAGACGCTGGCCCACGCGATTGTCAAAGAGGTCGATCGGCTAACCGAGATCACCGAGGACTACCTGCGTTTGGCGCGGCTGCCCGATCCCAAGCTCGAAAATGAGCAACTCAGCGATTTGCTCTCCTCGCTCTTGAGTTTCATGAAGCGCGAAATCGCCGACCACAGCATCCGGGTTGATCTCGCGCTACAGCCCAATCTCACCGTCGCTGCGGATGAGAATCAACTGCGTCAAGCGCTGGTCAACATCGTGCGCAATGCGTGCGAAGCGATGCCACGCGGCGGCACCCTCCGTGTCTCCAGCGTTGGCATCGAAGCGGGTCACACGGTGGAGTTGTCGATTTCCGACACCGGACAGGGCATTGCCGAAGAGCATCGCGCGCGCATTTTTGAGCCCTTTTTTACCACCAAGAAAGGTGGCACTGGCCTTGGCCTCGCATTGACGCAGCAGATAATTCTCGAACACGGCGGCACCATCTCCGTCGACAGCCAAGTCGGCCATGGCACCACCTTCACTGTCCGCTTGCCGAATGCAAAAAATAGCGCAAAGCGGATGCTGGTCGAGGGTCAGCACCCGCTTTGCTAGGTTCGCGTTGGCGTGTTGCTGCTTAACCCAGCAACACACTTTTTTTATTAAGCGTGTGTATCTACTAGTTGCCCCCTTCCATCGGAGTCAGCCGCCGGCGCAGGAGCGTCGGCTGGTTTGCTCTCCTGATTCCGATCGTCTTGAACTTTGTTTGCACTCGAGTCCGCGCGGCTGGGCGCGAGCGCCGTGGCCGGGTCTTGTGCGAGTGCTACGCCTGTTACTGCCATTTTTCGTTTGCCTCCTACTGTCTCTGAATCGGAGATTGGAAGGGGATTTTTAGAAAAAAGTTGTGTTGTAAAACACGGGTTATTGGTGTTTTTTGTATGATTGATTGCAATTTCCGGTTAGGTTGATCACTGTTTTTTTGTTGTTTTCGCTCGGTGCCGATACCAGTGCTAGCTCGGTGCAGGCGTCCTTGTTTTTTCCAAGCGAAAATAGTTCCTTGGCAAGACCAACGCGAACATCTGCGTCAAACGGTGCAATCTCGATCGCGCGTCGCGCGGCGTTGCTGGCAGCGGTTGGATCTTTTTGCGTCGCTGCCGCCTTGATCAGCTGCCTGGCAGTGTCGAAGTTCGCGACATCGAGCCGGGCGGCAAGCTCGAGATCAGTGAAAGCCACGGCCGGCGTTGCCGCGTGCAGGCGTGCCAGCTCCAAAGCCGGCTCTGGGCGCTCCGGGCCAAATTTTTGAGCCTCGACAAATTCGCGCTCGGTGGCGGCTTGAGCTCCCGCTTTGGCGAACAGTTTTCCGAGCGCTAAGCGAACATTGTAGCCATCGGCGCCCGCCGCGAGCAGCGCCTGGCAAAGCCGCTGTTGCGCAGCGGTGTCGTGCTCGAGTTCCGCCACTTCAAGCTCTGCCCACAACAGTTCAGACGCGGCCAGTTTTTGAGCATGAGCGTCAGCGATCTGCTGCTTGGCTCGAGTCACTTCGCCGGCGTGAATAAGCCCAAGGGTGTAGAGTCCGGCAACCCGGCCGTCGTTCGGATGGGCTGCCCGCTGAAGGCGCAACGTGTCGAGGTCGGAGTAGTCGCTTGGGCGCACGTAGAACTGGTGCGCATAAATCGCAAGCCGCGCTTTGAGTTCGAGACGAAAGGCGGCGTCAAATTCGGCGAGAGACAGATGGGTAATTTCGGTCACTACTTGCGCTGTCGACGCCCCTTCGCCATAGCGCCGCAGCGCGGTCACGACCGAGGTAAAACCGAAACGCCGCACCCAAAACCCGATCGCTTCGGCGGCTTGATGATAGACCACCGCCAGGTGTGCCGGGTCGCGTGCCGCGGCAAATGCGGCGTCGAGCTTTGCAATCGTTGGCAGCTCGCCGATCGTCAGCGCGTGCGCCAATTCGGCGTGGGTGCGCCGTGACCATTCCGGCCGCTCCCGTGCGGCTTCGTAATCGCTCAGTCCTTCGGTAAACCAGCGTGGCACGCGGTTGCGTGACAGTCCGAGCGCAAACACGTGCGCGACTTCGTGCCACAGCGCCATCGCCCAGTTGAAGCGGCCCGACGAAGGCGACTGCGCTGTGATCACCCGACCAAAACAGACGCCGATGGCGTCGAGATGCGGCAGCCCGACAGTGCGCACGGCGTAGTGATCGGGCTGTTCATAGAGTTCAACCGTGATCGGGCGGCTCGGCTGATAGCCATAGCGCACCGACAGCTCGGTGACTTCGCGTTCGACCAGCGGCCTGACCGTATGTTCGAGCACCGCGCGTTCGCGTTTTGAAAAACGAAACCGTACCGACTTGCCCTCGTCCGAAATATACGATTGCGGAATCACCTCTTCGAAGAGGCGCAAAAGATTGTAGGTACGTACATTGTACGGATCGCGATCCCAAGCGCGCTGCAGTGATTTGATCCCCGCGGTCTCATTGCCGAGGCGCAGGTCATTGGCGCCAAGCGTCGCCAGCGCTGGGGCATAGGTAGGATCGAGGGTGAGCGCTTGCGCTTCCAAGCGATTGGCCTCTTCATACCGGTGCTGCTTGACCACGATCTCGGCGACCAGATGAAAGAACTCCGCCGCGTGCGGATTGAGTGCCAGCGCCCGTTTTTTTTCGGCTTCGAAAGCGACCGAATCGTCACGTAGATAACCGATCGCCGCGGCGGTGGCACGGCAATAGAGCTGCTCTGAGTTGTAAGCGAGCTCGGTCCGCGCCTCTCCAAGCGCCTCGTCGAGTTCGCCTGCGTCGAGTGCCAACTCGATGCGCGCCCGTCGAGCGTTTTCCTCGTGCGCATCGACGCGGAGGGAGTCGTCGATCTCTTTTTGAATCACCTCAATCGGCTCGCCTTCTGCGAGTTTGATGCGCGCGTACAGACCGTGTGCCTCGGCATTCTTTGGCAGCACCAGCAGCGCCTCTTGGACTGAGAGCTCAGCGTGGGCCGGGTCGTATTTTTCGAGCAGCATGTCGGCCCAGGCAATATTTGCCAGCGCGCCGGCCTCGCCGTGCGGATCGAGCGCTTCAGCATCGCGAAACAGGGCGTTGGCGGCTTTGTAGTCACCGAGATAGCGCGCCGCGATCGCCACCCGGGTGAGCTGTCGCGCGCTTTGTTTGTCGCCGGCGCCATTTTCGTACTCGTCAAAAAACTGGTTCCAAATCGCGCCTGCTTTTTTGCGCTGGCCGCGCAGCCGATAGACCAGGCCGAGCTCAAGCCGCGCCGCCTGCGCTTGGCGATCCCGCGCCACCGTGGCTTCTAGTAGCTCTTGCGCCTCCGCCGAACGACCGAGCTTGCGCAGCGCTGCAGCGGCGTGCGCTTCCGCCTCTTCCTGTTCTTCGAGCGGAGACGCTTTCGCCATCGAAGCCAGCAGGCCAAGCAGCGCCGCGACTTGCCGAACGGGCATCACCCTCGAGAATGAGGGACGGATCGGGCTTTGGCAACTTTCAGTTCTTTGAGCATGATACGTTTACCGGTCATCATCATACAAGGAGTCGCAATGGCCGATCCGGTTTCGAATGCTGCCTTCGACACGTTTGACGAATATTTGAAGCTGGCGGTCAAGCAGTACTACGACCGCGGCTGGAGAAGTCGCCGCGGCAATTTGGTGGCGCTGCTCATCGCCTCGGGCCAGACCGCAGCCATGGCCAAGGATGCCGTCTCGAGCGAACAAGGCCTTAAGGGCGTAGCGCTCGGTGCCGCCGGCGCAGTCGCGCTCAGAATGGCGCTGCGCTATGCGCTCGGTGGCCCACTCGGCATGTTGCTGACGGCAGGCGCCGCAGCGTCGCTGGTGGCCTATTTCGTTCGCAACCAAAAAGAGATTTCCGCCAAGATCGGTCGCTATCGCGAGCTCATCAGCGACGAGCGCAGCCGGTTCGAAGATGCGCAGACCGGCTACCGGCAAAACCGCTATGACGCCCGCGAACGCGACTTAATGGTCGATGGTCAACTCAAGCGCTTTTTGGATGTGCTGGATCAAAGCTAGCTGTCAGCTATCGGCTGTCAGCTTCGGATCGGAAACAGCTTCCGGACAAAACAAATGGGGACGGTCCTCACTTTCTCACTTTTATTTCGATCTCTCGCCAGCAATCATTCGCGATTTCACGCGCGGCCGTTTTCAAAGTTGCTGTGGCCTATGGAGATCGAGGGGACGGACTTTAGAAATTAAGTTTTCCCGGCGCGGGGTGTTGAATTCGGTCTCAATGTTTCAACAGCAGCGTCCAGAGCACTACGCCGCTTTGTCCTCGTGCCATCCGGTCTTGCTGGCGCGCAGCGACAGCCTGGGCGGATGCGCATTGTCCTGCGCCACCTCTGCGAGTTTCTCCGTCGGATATTCTGAGACCGGCTTTTCTCGCAGCGCCATCAACCTGAGCAGCCGCTCCGCCACAACGCCCATCGGCTCTTTTTCATTTTCCCAGCGCGACACCGTCTCCGGCGCGACACCGATCGTCTTGGCGAAATCCGATCCCGACCAGCCGAGGTGCTTTCGCAAAAAGCGCATCTCGGCGCCGCTGAGGCGGGCGGTCTGGGTCGCCACCAAAAACGCAAGCATCTGGTGCAGCCCTTCGAGACGCGGGATGGCAACCACCCGGTTGCCGCACTTCGGGCACTGGCGAACGGTGACATCGACCAACGTCACATTGGGCAGCCCCGACTCGGTGTAGCGGTAGTTTTCCCGGCCCTCGTTCATCTCTGACTCTCTGCAGCCTGGACACTTCATTGTTTCCTCCAAGTCGTCACGATGAACAGCTCGTCATCTGCCACGAAGGTGATCACGACGCAAATCTTGTTGGTGTGAACTCGATAGCGCCATTCAGCAAACTTTTCGCTCCACTCCGCCGGATCGACAACACCGCCCCGCAGCACATTCATGCAATCTGGAATCGTGAGTTTGTCTTTGGCCATTTCTTCGAGAAAATGGCTCTTGGTCGACGTGTTCCACGAGATCGTGCCCTCAGCCAGGATGCCGATGATCGCCCGTTTGGCACCACCCGGCTTGAGTGGCTCGTTCATTAGTACAGTTTACGGGATAATGACATAATGTCAAGTGCTGTGATATAATCAAGCGCTGAGAACTTGTTTGGAGTGAGTTGGCGAGTTTACAGCGAAGACATGTCTGGGACAGGGAACGTCAACCCTCGAACAATTGCGTCGATCGCCGTGCTCGGGTCTCGGGTGACCCTGCCGGGTGCGTGACAGGTAGAGATTGTCAAGCTTCGCCGAGGCGATTGGCGTCGTCGACCAACCATTCTTACCACCGCCGACAGCTGACAGCTGACAGTGGAGAAAAATCGTAAAATCGCGTTGACCCTCCCGTAAATTCGCTCTTGAAAGGAGGGCTAGGGTAGGTGATTTCATGAATGAATCCAAAACTGTAGGCTGTCGGCTGTGAGCTGTCGGCGGCGCTCGGACTTCCGGGCGCCCCTGACTCTCGACTCTCGACTCTCGACAGGCTAAGGTCCGCACATGAGACGTGTGGTTACGAGGTTTTTTGCCACGATGCTTCTCTTTGGCTGTCAAGCATCGGTGCCGAGTGTGGACGACGGCGGCGTCACTGGGCCGGTGACCGCGCTGCATAATCTCCATTTGCCGACGATGCTGCCGAAAACCCCGACCGGCGATCAGGATTTTTACGCGCTGCCGTTTCCGAACAATTTGCGCTTGCGTGAAAATGGCACCATCGACATGAGTGGCTACCCACGCCTCGGCGGCATTTTGCAAAAAGCGGTCGAGGCCTGCGATTCGGGTTGCCGCGGCCTTGGGACCAATGCCGGCATCTATTTTCGCTTTTCGGGTGCACTTGACGAGGCGTCGCTGCCGAAGACGCCCGCCGATACACTTTCAGACAGCGCCAACGCGTTTGTTGTCGACATCACCGAGGGGTCGCCCACCTATGGTCAGCGTGCTCCGGTGATCCCGCACTATGTCGACAGCGCCTATGCTTTCATCGGCGCGCACTGGCTGACGCTGGTTCCGGTGCCCGGTTTTCCGCTGCGACAGAAAACCACTTACGCTGCCATTCTCACCGACAGCATCGTCGGCAAGGATGGAGTGGCGATTCGCCCCGCCGCCGATTTTGTGGCGGCGATGGCAAGTGGTAGCGCCGATGATGCGGTGGGCAAAGCGCGCGCCGCTTATGCGCCGCTCGCAACATTTCTCGGTACGCACGCCGATTTGAAACAGCACCTGGTCAATGCCACCGTGTTCACCACGCTCGATGCCACCTCGCTGATAGCAAAGATTCGCGCCGCGGTCTATGCCCAAGTGCCGGCACCAACGGTGAGCGATTTGACCTGGATGAAAGACAAGTCGAACAACGTTTCCGATGTCTACGAGGGCACCTACCAAGGTCCCAATTTTCAAGAGGGCGACTCGCCCTACACCATTTCCGGCGGCGCGATCCATTTTGGCGACGATGGTTTGCCGGCGCCGGTTCGCATCGAGACGCTGCGGGTGGCGATGACCATACCGAAGGGCACCATTCCCGATGCGGGTTGGCCGGTGGTGCTGTACGCACACGGCACCGGCGGTGATTTTGAAAGCTTCCTCCGCGATTCTTCGGGCAGGCGCGCTGCCCAGGTCCAGGACAAAGCGGGAAACATCATCTCCAAGATGGCGATGATTTCGATCGATCAAGTGCTTCACGGTCCGCGCGCGCCTGAAGGCACCGACGTGCAGCTGGCTTTTTTTAATTTGCAAAATTTTGTCTCGGCGCGCGACAACGCCAAGCAGGGCGCACTCGATGATTTCCAGCTGCTGCGTCTGTGCAAGGGTCTGAAAGCGACGGCGGTGGACATGCAGCCGATCAAGTTCGATCCCGACCGTATCTATTTCAAGGGCCATTCACAGGGCGGGCTCACTGGTTCACTGTTTCTGCCCGCCGAACCGGAGGTCAAAGCCGCGATTTTATCGGGCGACGGTGCGGTGCTGGTCTATTCGCTTATCAACAAGACCGAGCCGGTCAACGTCAAGCAGTTGGTGGGCACGATCATTCCCGATCCGGTCGACGAATTTCATCCGCTGCTCAATTTGCTCCAAACCTATTTTGAGGACAGCGACCCGGCCAACTACGCCGCTCGACTTTTCAAAGAGCCGGCGACGGGGTTCGCGCCGAAATCGATTTTTCAGTCCCTCGGCGTTGTGGACCACTACACGCCGGTTCCCAACATCAAGGCGCTGGCTTTAGCGATGGGGGTTCAGCCTGCCGGAGATCCGATCGAACCGATCGACTATCTGGCGATGGCAAACCTGAGCTGGACGATGCCCCCGGTGTCGGGAAATGTCGCCTCTGGCAAAGCCACTGCGGTGCTGGTCGAGTACGCGCAGAAATCGGACAGCGACGGCCATTTTGTGGTGTTCGATGTGCCGAGCGCGACCGCGCAATCGAATCGCTTTTTAGCCACCCACGCCGCCACCGGCATCGCTTCCTTGCTCGCCCCTTAAATCTTTTCCTAACAGAGAACGTTAAATAGAAAACAGTATAATCCGAGTAATTCTGGGTTTCAGTTTGTTCTCTAGGCGTCGATAGTTTAAGTGGCCCTTTTGTGTTAAGGTGGTGCAATGTCGGATTTGGTCGGGAAAAGTATTGGCAACTACGAGATCAAGTCGAAGCTCGGCGAAGGCGGCATGGGGACGGTCTACCTTGGTGAGCATCCGCTGATTGGCAAGCGGGTGGCGGTCAAGGTACTGCTCGAAGACCTGGCTTCCAACGCCGAAATCGTCGGCCGCTTTTTCACTGAGGCCAAAGCGGTCAACGACATTGGACATCAGAACATCGTCGACATTGTCGACTTCGGCAAAATCAAAGACGACACGGGCGCCGATCTGGTCTACTTCATCATGGAATTTCTCGACGGCGAATCGCTCTCATCTCGACTGCGCCGCACCGGTCTGTATCGCCATGAGACCACGCACGCGATGCTGCAGTGCTGCTCGGCGCTGCAGGCCAGTCACCAAAAGGGGATTGTCCACCGCGATCTCAAACCGGACAATATCTATCTTTGCACGCGCGGTGAGGACAACAACTTCATCAAGCTACTCGACTTCGGCATCGCCAAACTGACTGGCAATGACGCGGGCGCGTCGAATCGTACGCGCACCGGCTTGGTCATCGGCACGCCGTGGTACATGAGTCCAGAGCAGTGTGAAGGCAAGGGCAACGTCGACCATCGCTCGGACATTTATTCGCTCGGTGTGGTGATGTACGAACTGCTCACCGGGCGCGTGCCCTTTCCCGGCGACGGATTTGGCGAAATCCTGGTCGCCCATTTGACCAAGACGCCGGAGCGACCATCGGCGATTCGCAACGATGTGCCGGCTGAGCTCGACGCCATCGTCATGCACGCACTCGAAAAAGATCGCGAAAAACGTTTTCAGTCGATGGCCGAATTTTCAGCCGCGCTGACCGAACCGGAGGCCCACCTCGAATCCTATTTGCACGGTGCGCCGATGCCGGAGCCGGTGATAGCGACGGCGCCGGCCGACAATCGCACCATGATGGCCATGGAAGTGCCACGCCAAGTAACCGACAGTCAACCGGCGATTCGCGCCACAGGCTCGCAACCCAAGACTGGAGCGCGACCCACCACCGGCGTCAAGGATCCGCGCCGTCCGACGACGCTGTCGGGGGCAGCGGCAGAAGTTTTTGACGGCGACACCAATGTGCCGCCGCTGCGCGGCCGCGCGCCGCTGTATGCTGCGGTGGGTGCTGCAGGTCTGCTTATCGTCGGCGCCATTGGATTCGTGGTGCTGCACAAAACCCCGACCGTGACAAGTGGAGTGCCGGCAGCGGCGGTTCAGAGTCCGCCCACGCCCATAGTGAGCGACACGGTGAACATCACGATCAACAGCGATCCGGCGGGAGCCGATGTGTTGCGACTCGATCAGGGCGGCGCTGCGGCGGGCACCACGCCGCTGCATTTGGTGCTCAAAAAGGGTTCGCCGAGTTTTGAGATCAAATTGCACCTGGATGGCTACCGCGACCAGAGCCGCTCCGTCACATCGGAGAGCGAAAAAGAGCTCAGCGTTCAGTTACAGAAAGATCAGCCGACGCCAGCGCCAGCAGTGGTGCCAGTCGTACACAAACCTGTGCACCAGGCACCGGCCTCGCACGCAGCGGTCAAACATGAAGTAAAACGCGTGGTGAGACCGGTTGGGCCCAAGCACAAAGAGAAAGAAAGAACCGACGACAACGGAGTCCTTGCTCCTTCGTTCTAAGTGCATCATGTCATTAATCGGCAAACGAATAGGTAACTACATCATCAAGTCGCTGCTCGGCGAGGGCGGCATGGGCACCGTCTATCTTGGCGAACATCCGCTCATCGGCAAGAAGGTGGCGATCAAGATCTTGCTCGAAGAGCTGGCGGCCAAGCCCGATATTGTCAGCCGATTTTTCAACGAAGCCAAAGCGGTCAACGACGTCGGCCACGACAACATCGTCGACATTGTCGATTTCGGCCAAACCCAGTCGGACTCCGGGCTGCCGCTGTCTTACTTCGTGATGGAGTTTCTCGACGGCGAACCGCTGGCGACGCGGCTGCGAAAAAAAGGATTGTCGTTTCAAGAAACCTTTTATGTCATCGCGCAATGCTGCTCGGCGCTGAGCGCTAGCCACAAAAAAGGCATCGTTCATCGCGATCTCAAACCCGACAACATCTATCTTTGCCACCGCGCCGCCGATGAGAATTTCGTCAAGGTGCTCGACTTCGGTGTCGCCAAGTTGACCGGTGATCCCGACCGGTCGAACCAAACTCGCTCCGGCATGGTGCTGGGTACGCCGGCCTACATGAGTCCTGAGCAGTGTGATGGCAAGGGCAACATAGACTACCGCGCCGACATCTATTCGCTCGGCGTTGTCATGTATGAGTTGGTCACTGGCCGGGTACCATTTGCCGGCGGCGGATTCGGCGAAGTGCTGATGTCGCATCTGACCCAGCAGCCGGAGCGCCCGTCGGACATCAACCCAGAAGTGACGCCCGAGATCGAAGCGATTATTGAGCACGCGATCGAAAAGAACAAAGATGCGCGGTTTCAGACGATGGAAGAGTTCGAAGCTGCACTGAGCGATCCGATCGGACACGCCTCGCGGTATCGTTCGATGCCGGCCGACGCCAACACGACGGTGAGCGGCTATGCCCACACGCCCTCCGGGGCGCACCGCGCCATCGATCGCTTTGCCCATCACGTGGCAAGCGGGCACGGGCCGCCTGGTGGCGCCGGCGCTGGCAGCCGCCCTTCGACGCTGTCAGCCGCTGCTTCGGAGGTCACCAACCATCCTTCGTACTCGTCAAGATCGCGCTCGGTGCGCATGGCGGTCGGAGCGGCGATGGGGTTGATAGTGGCGGCGATGGGAGTGGTGTGGTGGCAACATCGAGCCCCGACCGCGACCGGGGTTCAACTGCAGAGCGCCCCGGCGGCGACACCACCCGTGATCGTGGAAGAATTTGTGGTGACCTCGATTTCAACCTCGCCCGTGGGCGCTGAAGTCACCCGCGAGGGCCGCTCGATTGGCCGTTCGCCGCTCGAGATCAAGGTGAAAAAGGGGAGCGCGCCGTTTGATGTCTTGGTGCACCTCGACGGGTTTAAGCCAAAAACCTACAGCATTCAGACGGATAAGAGCAAAGAGCTCGACATGGAACTTGAACCCGAAGCTCCGTCGGTGCAAGTGCCAGCGATTGGGCCGACGTCGGTCGGGGCCAAATCGGCGCCTCTGCCATTGCGAGGCAAGCCGAAAGCGAATCGCCCGCTGCCCCATTTGCAAAACGAGGGACAGGAGCGCGGTGGCGACAACATGAAGATCCTCCAGCCCAGCTTCTAGTTTCAGCGTATCTGTACTCGCTCCAATAGCCACCAGGCGGCCAAGATCGCCAGCAGGAGCGAACCAAAGAGGCGCAAGCGAGTGCTGCCGAACCGCCGCGCTGCCAATAGGAGCGGGAACATCGCCAGCGTCACGACGGTGAGTTGGCCGCATTCGACCCCGACATTGAACGCAATCAGCGACGGGATCACGCCGCGCGGGGGCAGGCCAATGTCGCGCAGCGCCGAGGCGAAGCCGAGTCCGTGAACAAGACCGAAAAGAAAAGTGAGCAGCCAGCGGCCGCGCGGCGGATGGACCATATTTTCAATGGCGACGTAGAGAATCGAAAGCGCGATCGCCGGCTCGACCAGTCGCGGAGAAAGCGAAAACAGACCGAGCCCCGACATCATCAGCGTTAGAGTGTGCGCGGCAGTGAAAGCGGTGACGATCCACAGCACACTGCGCGCGCCCCGTCGCCAATTGTCAAAATCGATCGCCAACAGGAGCGCGAAAAGAAAGGCGAGATGATCGGTGCCGGTGAAGATGTGCTCGACACCGAGTAGAAAATAGTCGCGCAGATGATGCCAAAGTTGGGCAGGCCGACCAAGCAGCAGGGTGCGCGACGAAGAGCGAAACACCGCTTGCTGGTTTTTGCCGTCGACGGTGGCACTGACGACGCTTTGATGAAGCGCGTCGAGATCGAATAACAGATCGTAGTGAAGCGTTACTTCATGCACCCGGCGGTGGCAGTCAAAAACGATTGGCACCTCGGAGAAAAGCCCGCCCGTCTTTGTCACGGTCGCGATTGGCCGCGGGCTTGGCGTACAGCGGCGGCCCTCGCTGGTGACACCGAGGCGATCGATGACGTAACGGCTGAGATCGGGATCTGCCGGCAAGTCGCGGTCGGCGATGGCCACAGTCCACGCGACTTCGGAAGCGTTCACTTCGATCTGGGAATAGCTGAGCGTCGCCTGATGGGCCGAGGCGGCGGCGCCCAGCAGCATGACCAACGCGAGGCTAGTTTTAGTTGGGCGCAGAACCGGCGTATTCTTGCGCACGTCGCATCAGCGTTTCGGGATCAAAATCGAGCTCGATGCCGAGCACTTGGGTGACCAGGAAATAGATCACGCCGATGGCGGCAAGCAGGGTGAGCAGTGCCGAAACCGCGATCGTTCCGAAAATGGTGAGGCCGGCCAAAGTGGCGCCGGCAATGCCCAGCCGCAACAGTGGCGAGCGGTGGCCAATCTGCGGTGTGAGAATTTGCACCAGCTCGTGACGGGGCGATTCGGCAAATAGGTTTTTTACAAACTGAAAAGCACGCATCTAAACAATGTATCAGAACGGTGGGCGAGCCGAGGTGGAATTTTTGTGCCGTTCACGCCCACATGCTCCGCTCGCCCTAAGCTTGTACTTCGACAAGCTCAGGGCGAGCGGGCCGTGAACGGTTACGTTATTCCTTCCGACTCGAGCGACACGCTGGCGATCGTCCGCGCTCTGATGAAGTACGATGCGCCCCTTACCTACCAGCAGATGTTCAACAACTTTGACTCGTCGCAAGTGGTGCTGGTCACCGGCGAGGAGGACAATGTTTTCCAGCCGAGAGGCCACGCGAACGGAGGAAGTTTCGTTGCGCTACGCAAAAATGGCGACGTTGGCAGGGGTGAAGGGGACCAGTACGTCACCGCTGTGGCCTCGGTCGGCGACTATCTGATTAAGTTGGCGGCGGCCTCGGCGTCGGGCGACGCCGATTTGTACGTGCGTGTAGGCGCCGCGCCGACGACCGAGAGCTACGATTGCCGCCCTTATCGCACTGGCAGCGACGAAGAGTGTCGCATTACGCTCGACGCGCCGGCCAAAATCTATGTCGACGTGAACGGGTTTGCCGACGAAAAGTCGAGCTATGTTGTCACCGTCGATCCGTTGAATTGATTTTGCTCTGCGGGTTCTTGACGACCCGGCAATCGAAGGTTAGTTTGATCTTCCGTCGCTGACAGCGGATAGCTGACAGCTGACAGCACTCCATGAGTTCCAAACGCGACTATTACGAAGTCCTCGGAGTGTCCCGCGACGCCGACGGCAACGAAATCAAGAAGGCCTATCGTCGGCTGGCGATGGAGCACCATCCCGATCGCAATCCCGGCGACCAGCACGCCGAGAATCGTTTCAAAGAGTTGGCCGAAGCGTACGAAGTCCTTTCCGACGGAGTGAAGCGCCAGCTCTACGATCGCTTTGGCCACGAAGGGCCGCGCCAAGCCGGATTTCAGGGCTTCAGCGGCGTCGACGACATTTTTCAACATTTTGCCGATTTATTTGGCGGCATTGGATTTGGCGGCAGCCCGCGGCAGCGAGTCGAACACGGCGAAGACTTGCAGACGGAACTGACGGTAACCTTCATGGAGGCGGCCCGCGGCGCACAAAAGCCGCTCAAGATCGCTCGCCAAATCGCCTGTCAACTGTGCGGCGGATCGGGCGCCAAGCCGGGTACACAACCGGTCACCTGTTCCACTTGTGGCGGGCGCGGACAGGTCGCGCACAACCAGGGCATCTTCATGATCGCCACCACCTGTCCGACTTGTCGTGGACGGGGAAAAATCACCAAAGAGAAGTGCAGCGACTGTCGCGGCGGCGGGGTGGCGCGGCAGGAGGAGACGATCACCGTCTCGGTGCCGCCGGGCATCGACGAGGGGCAGACCTTGCGCGTCTCTGGCAAAGGCCAAGCCAGTCTTTCGGGTGGGCCGCCGGGAAATCTCTATGTGGTGTTTCATGTCGAGCCCGATGCGCGTTTCGAAAGGGAGGGCGATCATTTGCTCACCGAGGTGCGGCTAAGCTACGCGCAGGCGACACTCGGCGCGCAGGTAAAAGTCCCCACCCTCGACGCCGATCTCGATGTCGAAGTCGAACCGGGCACGCAGCCGGGAACAGTCAATGTGCTGCGCGGTCGCGGCATGCCGAACGTGCACGGGCGCGGCCGCGGAGATCTGGCGGTGCGGTTTCAGGTCGTGGTGCCGACCAAGCTTTCCGACGAACAGCGCCCACTCATCGAAGCGCTCGGCAAACTCGATCCTTCTGCACAAACCCCGCCATCGTCAGGTGCCGCCACCGACAAAGAGGC